>SOIY01000017.1 GCA_004376785.1 Candidatus Stahliibacteriota bacterium
TGAAAAAATTGTTGCTGTAGTCAAAGAAATTTTTTAGTATATTGCTAGAAATATGAGAGATATTCTACAAAGTATTCATTTATTTCTTTCTAGCGTGCCGTTCAGGTGGCTCTTCCTCCTCGTTTTTTCTTTTCTCCTGGCTTTTCTCTCGACTAAGGTTATAGGACGTATCGCAGCAAAACTAAAAATATTAGACCATCCGAATGAGAGAAAAATTCACAAAAAACCTATACCTCTTTTGGGAGGGCTGGCCATATTTGGTTCCTATGTTGCAACAATAATTTTTAATTTTAATTTCTCGATCGAGCTAAAAGGAGTAGTCATTGGTGGCACAATAATATTAATAATAGGATTAATAGATGATATAAAGCACATTCCAGCAACTTGGAAGCTAATATCTCAGGTCTTAGCTTCAAGTATTTTGATATTGTATGGAGTGAAATTAAGTTTTTTGCCTAGTACCTGGTGGGGCAACGCGGGAGAGGTACTCCTGACCGTAATCTGGGTAGTGGGCATAACAAATGCAGTTAATTTTTTCGATGGCATGGATGGGTTGGCCACAGGTTTAACTGCAATTTGTTCTTTATCATTCTTTATCGTGGCTGAGATAACCGGGCAATCATATTTGGGATTTTTAACAATTGCTTTGGCCGGGAGTTGTTTGGGATTTTTGAAGTTTAATTTTAGACCGGCATCCATATTTTTGGGAGATGCGGGGAGCACTTTTCTGGGATTTACTCTAGCAGGAATAGCAGTAATGGGTGGTTGGGCTGAGAAAAATCCCAAAGTTGCCTTAAGTTTGCCGATTATAATTTTAAGTGTGCTTATTTTTGATATGATTTATATAACGATAGCTCGAGTTTGGGACGGCAGGGTCAGAAATTTTAAAGAATGGATTGAATACACAGGAAAGGACCATCTTCATCATCGTTTGGTAACTCTGGGATTTAATGAAACACAAACGGTTTTGTTAATTTACTTAATAGCAGCCTGCCTGGGATTAGGTGGCATTAATCTTTTAGCTACTGAGGATTTAAAGATTTATTTTGAATTTATTCAGGCATTTTTTATATTTATAATAGTCGTAATTCTAATGATTACCGGAAAAAAATTAGCCAGTAAGTAAAAAAGGAAGCATCTCCAAATCCGTGATTGGAGAAAAATCGGATGGACTAAAAACTAATGTTTTTTTGTATTAATAATTCTTCATACAGCTCAGCTATCTTTTCGACCATATTCTCAGCACTGAAATTTAAAGACATCTCTTTTCCTGCCAGTCCCATTTTTTCTCTTTTCTTTTCATCCTCTAAAAGGATTTGAATATATTTTGCCAGTTCTTTTGGGTTTTTCGGGGGGACTAAAAAACCGTTCTTCCCATGAATAACTAAATCAGGTATCCCTCCGATATTGCTGGCCACAATTGGTTTTCCAAGAGCCATTGCCTCAACCAACACCCTACCCATTCCTTCGTTAAGGGAAGGAAGAACAAAAACATCGTAAGCGGATATAATTTTGGCCGCATCATCTCTCCAGCCCAAAAAAATAATATTCTCTTTAGTGCCCATCTTAAAAGCTTTATTCTCTAAATCTTGTCTGAGATATCCATCGCCAGTGAATATAAAAAAGGTATCAGGATATTTAGAAATTATATATTTAGCAGCCTTAATCAGAGATTCAGGCCCCTTAACAGGCACAAGCCTCCCGACTGTCCCCACAATTGAAGAATTCTCAGGTATTCCCAGCTCCTTTTTAAAATTTTGTTTTTCGCCAAAAAGCGATTCTTTAAATTTATTTAACTTTACACCGCTGAAGATAACAACAAATCTATCTTCGTTTGCTATTCTGAACATTAAATAGTCTTCTTTTTCTCTATTTGTGAGGGCTACTATTTTACCAGTTATCCTGGAGGTGAGCCTTTCTAGAAAAATAAATATCTTCGTCTTTAAGGGACCAAAGTAACCCCAAAGGACATGACCATGAGGAGTGTGTATTAGGATGGGGATTCCAGCCATTTTTGCTGCTAATGTGCCTAAAAGGCCTGCTTTTGATGTATGAGTGTGAACAATTGTTGGTCTCTCTTTAATCAGAAGTATATACAGAGAAAAGAGGGCTAATAAATCATAAACAGGATTTATTCGCCTTAACAGGAAGGGGATATTAACTATTTTTACTCCTTTTAATTGTGCCTCTTTTAGGTCAGCAATAACAGAGGCATGTTCTTCTTTACTCATTCTGGATTCATAAGTGGGTCCCTTAACCAATATGACCTCATATTTCTTTTTATTTATTCCTAAGGCAGTAAGGAGTGTATTTTCTGCTGAACCCCCCTTATCCAAGCGGGTAATTAGATGAATTATTTTATATTTTTTCTGCATAGATAATAAGCTTATTTTTCTTCCTTAAAAGTTGAGATTAGTTCTTTTAGTTTTTCTTTTTGGTAATCTTGTAATTCGGCAATAGAGGAGTATTGATTCATGATATTATATCAATAAATTGTTTTCTTTTTACATCCCAGCTGAATTCATTTTCAGCTCTTATTCTTCCATTTGAACCCAACTTCTCTCTAAGATTGCGATCTTCTAATAATTTTTCGATGGAAGATAAAATTTCTTTATCATTCAGTGGATCTACAACCAAACCTGTAATTTTATCTTCAACTGCTTCTGGACTACCACCTGCCTTACCTGCAATTACGGGTTTTCCACATGCGTTTGCTTCTAGAAAAACTATTCCAAAGCCTTCAACAAATCCTTTACTTGGCACTTCTCTTGTAAGAAGTATGAAAACATCGCAGGAAGCATAATATAACGGTAGTGTTTCATCGGAGACTTCTCCAACAAATATAATGTTCTCCTTTGATCTCTTTGCGGCTAATTTTTTTAAATAGCGCTCCTCTCGTCCTTTGCCAACAATTATATAGACTGCATTAGAGTATTTTTTTAAAATTTCTGGCATTAGATTTATCATTTTGTCGATACCTTTATTTGTATCTAAGCGAGATGCTGTTAGAAGAACTTTTTTATTATAAAGATTATGTCTCTTGAGAATCTTTTCGGCATTCAAGTTGGGATTGAATCTAGCTGTGTTAACTCCAGGAGTAAATACTGCTATTTTGGAATGCAATATATTTTGTTTAATAAGTTGGATTTTAGCGAAATTGCTTATTGTAATGATCTTAGTTGCCTTTTTCAGTATCAGTTTCATGAGAGGAAAAAACAATTTATTCTCTTTAAATTCTGATCCATATGTGCATACGTAATAAGGTTTTTTTAGTAATTTGTGAATAATGTATCCAACAAAACCGGGGACTAAAAGTTGGCCACATATTAGCTTATCAATTTTTTCTTTCTTCACAGTCCTAAAAGCGTTTATGACTAAGATAAAAGGTTGAATAAATTTATTAAAGATATTTATTCTTCTAATGCTAATCTGATGTAGGGAATCAAATGCCTCATCATTGCTAGTTTTTTTTGTTAGAACAATAATCTGTGGAATTTTGCTGCATAATTCAAAGAAAAGAGTGGAAATTCCTCCCTTTGTGGGTAAAAAATCACCTGTAACAAGCAGAATTTTATCTTTCATTCCGAGTTCATTAGGACTGACTCAAAAACATAGAGTATTATGTTTGTCATTGTCTCAGATGTAAAAAGCTTTACTCTGTCGAATCCTTTCTGAGCGCTGGAATTTCTGAGGAAAAAAACGGAACTTACCGTGCTTTTCCAATGGAATGCTCTCTACTTCTTCAAAATCTATTTTGATGTTTTCCCCCATAAAGCCGGTTATCTGTCGGGTAATATAATTGCGGTATTCTTCGCCTAATTTCTGCGAGGTCACAACTTTTATTGAAAGCCTATGCTCGTCTCTCTGAATGATCTTGAATTCTTTTATATCCGCTCCATGGCTGATGGCGCTACCAATAATGTAGTAAAATACGTGGGCGTGCAGCAATTTGCCTGAAGGCGTAACAACTGTATCCAGAGCTCGTCCAACAATTTCACCTATGAGCGGCAGTCCACGAGCACACTTACATTTTTCTTGTTCATCTACACACGTTGCTAAATCGCCTATTTTATATCGGATAAAGGGCATGGCGTAGTTATTAAATTCAGTAACAACTATCTCTCCTAATTCTCCAGGCATGGCGGGCTGTCCATCTTCTTTTAAGATTTCTACGTACACATTCTCCACTGTTATATGCATTTTGCCCTCAGGGCGCTCGAAGGCCATGACTCCCGCCTCGCAGGCACCATATTCGTTGATCATACGGCACCTGAATACATGTTCAATCAGTTTGCGCTCAAAATCATACAGAACCTCAGAAGTAGAAATTATTCCCTTTAGGTTTAGCCGGGCAGCATCTATTCTTTCTTCTTTCAAATATCTTGCAAATCGATACAAAGCTGAGGAATAACCATACATGTATTTAGGTCTTATTCTCTGGCATGCCTTGAAGTGCTGCCGAAGCGTTTCCCGGGAAATATCAAAGGCAACAAAGAGTGTCCGGTTCAGTATAAAGTCCTTAATATGCTCTCGCCATTTTGGTTTTTGATCTATAGGCAATCCCCAAAATTTAACTTCTCTATCACCAATATCGAAATTGTGCCATCTATGTCCCCGATATTTTGCAGCCAGGAAATAACCAGAGGTAGAACGTTCTTTAAAGAAAGTTAAGGGGGTACCTGTGGAACCGCTTGTGCAATCGGTGACGAAGTGTTTTATATTCTTTGCCTTTAAGTCTGAAAGGTTATTACGAATATCGTCCTTTGTTAAAAAAGGGAATTTTCTGAAATCCTCTGGCCCATCAATATCCTCCGGTCTTATCCCCAATTTCTTAAACTGTTTCTGGTAATAAGATATGTGTTTATAAGCATGCTCCAGGAGCCTCTTCAATTTTTGCCATTGTAATTCTTTCAAATCTTCTCTGGCATACCATTGAGTTTCCTCTAATTTATTTAAGCGAGCATAGAGTTTCATACCAGTAAAAGTTTGAACACCGTAATATAGAGTTTTAGAAAGCCAGGGATACACTCGTATTACTCCTCTGATTTAAAACTCGAGGGAATATTTTTTTAGCTAAAAGTTCTTTATACAATTTTATTATTCTTTTGACCATAATTTCTTCATTAAAAATCATGGCCACATCATTTCCTGCCCATCCCATTTTTTTTCTTATTTGTTTCCAAACAATAAGGAGTGTATTTTCTGCTGATCCCCCCCTTATCCAGGCGGGTAATTATGTGAATTATTTTATATTTTTTCTGCATAAATTATTATCGAAGGGGAAATGAGTAAGCTTTTCGAAGAGAGAAAACTTATTAATTGAGAAAAAGCATAATAAATTCTTTTAATAAAATTTGTACTACAATCTCCTAAAAATTCTATTTGAGAGTATGGATCCCCTGATGTAAGTTTTGAGTTCCCTATTTTTAGCTTTGAGAGATTAGCTTTCTCCAGCAGAACTTTTATGTTTTTATTATTAAATCCATACAAATGAAAAATGGTTGGCTTTTTTATTATTCCAAATAGATTCTTTTTAAATAATTTATTTACCAATATGTGAAATGCTATATTACGAACTCTGATTATTAATAATCCTTTCTTCTTGAGGATTCTTCTTATTTCCATTAATTCTCCTAAAGGATCCATGAGATGATCTAAGACATCCCACATGGAGATAACATCGAAATAATTTGGGGGAAAGTCAGCCATTTTTAAAGGAACACCAAAAACATATTTACTACCTAAACTTTCTCTTGCTTTCCTTAAAAGAAAATCTGAAATCTCTATTCCATAAGGTTCCCAGCCTCTCTCTCTGGCTAAAGCAAGAAAATAGCCATCTGCACACCCTATATCCAGTATTTTGCCTTTATAATGCTCCAGATTATTCAAGATTGAGACAAATATCTCTTTTTTCGATTTATCTTCAATGAGGCCGTATGACTCGTCATAAATCTGATGTTTATACTTATCTATTTCATCTCTATCAGATAATCTCGGATTCCTGTAGAGTAATCCACATTTTTTGCATCTAACAATATTGCCAATACCTGTTTTAGAGATTATTTCTTCTGATGTAGAATTGCATATATTACAGCTAACTTCTACTAGACTAACAGGAGATTTCATTTATAAAATACCTTTTTTGCCGGATTTTTCTAAATCTATTTTCTCCACATGATCAAATTTAACTTTCATGATGTTCGGTATTCATTTTTGTGCAATTACTAAGATATTTTCATTCCAGTTTCTGTGAAAAATAGTTGAAAGAATAAATGACGTGCATTCCAGCATTTTGAATTTTAGCCTAATGGAGGCAAAATCTACTCCCGTGTATATTATATTAAATCCCGATTCTTTAATAATCTTTTTTAGCGTAGATTCAGTGAAATGGAATAAATGTTGTTCTCCTTCTGGACTATAAAAAGGATACGGTTTGTTACTCTTCAATCTGTAAACTATTCTGGCTAAATGTTTATCAAGATTTGGAGTAGCAACAAAGACTACTGCACCAGGTTTTGATAATTTATATAGCTTCTCCATTACCTCAAGGGGATTTTTAACATGTTCTATGACATGCCATATTGTGATTACATCAAAAGAATTTTCTTCAAAATCGGCATTTTCTATTTCTGTTAAATGAATATCCAGGTCATAGTGATTTTTTGCTGCTCTTACAGCAGCAGGGGAAATCTCTGTTCCACATACATTGAAGCTCGCTGTTTTTGCAATCTTTAGAAAAAGTCCGTCCCCTGTGCCTACATCTAACAACTTGCCAGATTTACAGAACTTTTTTACTGTCTTAAGTCTCCTTCTCCACAGTTTCACCCTCTGTCTAAGCTGTTTTTCATACCAGATTTTGTAATAGTCCTCATCGTAGGCTTCAGTTAATCCCTCAGGTAAGGGATAAGTGAAGGTAATTTTGCAATCCTTACATTCTTTTAAATAAGGTCCATCTTTAAAATAATTATGAATACTTTCACTTCCGCATACAGGGCAAAAGATTTTACTCATGTTCCATCTTAAAAACATCGAGCATTCTGTTCGTCATTTTCTCAATTGTAAAAAGCTTTGCTCTCTCAAGTCCTTTTTGGCGATGCCTGTTTCTAAGATTTTCATCCTCTAACATACGTCTTATGGCTTGGGACATTTCCTCAACATGGCATGGATTAAAAAAAAGTGCCGCATCTCCAAGAACTTCAGGCATGGATGAAGTATTGGAACTCACCACAGGACAGCCGCAGGCCATTGCTTCAAGGGGTGGAAGCCCAAATCCCTCATATAAAGATGGAAAGGCAAAAAGGGAGCTCATATAGTACACTGAAGGTAAATCTTTGTGCTCAATAAAGCCGGTGAAAAATACATCCTGGATTAATTCCATTTCCCTGATAACCTTATCAATGTTTGAGAAGTATTTATCGCTCTTGAGCGCTCCCAGCACAAGTTTATAATTTTCTCTAAGGCTAACCGGAAGTGATGCATATGACTTGATCAAACTCCGAACATTTTTATGGGGAGATAGATTTCCAACATACAGGATGAATTTTTGAGGGAGTGAATATTTTCTCCTGATTTTCTCTTTCCTTATATCTGACGACCTGAATCTTTCCTCCACTCCCAAGTGAATAACCATTATTTTATCAGCGGGCAACCTGAGAAACTTGACGATATCTCCCCTTGAGTGCTCTGAGATAGTCATAATCCTTGCTGCTCGCCTGGCGGTCGTTGCGCTCATGAACCTGAAGTAAAGCTTTCTTAATAGCATGTGCTCTTCTGGGAAAAACAGCGGTATCAGGTCGTTAATTATGAGTACCATTTTAGCCGGCAGGAAAAGTGGAGCCTTAAAATAGGGCGTCAGGAAAACATCTATCTTCTCTCGTACGATATTAAGAGGCAGAAGGACTTGGTCCCATACTTGTGTAATATTTTCAGTGATAATTACTTTTTTTAGCCTCGGCAGGTCATGAGGGATATGAGTCTTCTGGTTACAGAATAGCACGTACTCGTGCGGATCTTTAGAGGTTGTTGCATACTGCAGAAAATGCCACAGAAATCTTCCGATTCCTGTTATTCGTCCCGCCACAAATTCTCTTGCGTCAATTCCTATTTTCATGACAGATTATTAAACTTCTGATTTATAGGAGGCTTGTTTCTTTTTCGCTTTGAAAAACTTTAAGCAACTATCATAGTTTTTGATTTCCAGGCCAGAAAATCGACGAAAAAGATGAATAATTTCATCCAGAGAGAAGAACAGGTCAGGTTTTGCATGGACAAAAAGCCTGCGAAAAACACCTTTAGTTAAGCTAATTAGCTCGCCCTTTAATAATCTATTAAATCCATTTGCCAAGATCGAGATGATTTTCCTTTTGTTCACACCCCACTCACCGATGCCAACTGAAAGTAACATTTGTCCTTTATCCTTTAGGACTCTGTAAGACTCCTCAAAAACTTGTGCAGGCGAATTTACGTGGTCCAAGGTGGCAGTAATTATTACATTATCAAAAGATTCGTCTTTGAATGGGAGGTATTCACCTACTCCCTGAATAAAAAGAAAAGGTTCATTTAAGCAAGGAAAAATATTCCGTGTATAAGAAAAGAGTGGATGTAGGATCCAGTCTTTATCGGGGTCGGTGCCCCAGTATTCTACATCCCTGTTAAGGAAATGCCGAACGACTCCATTTCCACAGCCAATTTCTAATGCCGAGCCCCTGATCGGATAAAAGTACGAAAAGGATTCTTCGTATACGGGTATAATACTTCGACTATTCTCTTCTGTCCAGCCCTTCATCCTGTGCCTATACGAACCTAATCTTTTTCCCCATTCCCGCCAAATGCTTTCCTTGGGAATCTTTTTTAGTCTTAACTCATCAGGAAGCATATTAGGAATGCCATCATTGATAGGGTATTGACGATGACAGCGAGGACAAACAATTTCTCCCTTAATAATCTTGTTGTTTTCTATCGCGGAGGATTTCAATTCTATCGACAAATTCTTGCACTCAGGACAGGCAAGGCGATCAAGCATATCTATTGTAAGCATTTGGAACTCCGGAATATTTTATATGGCATGAGCTTTCTTATCCATTTAAGTTTCAGGAGATGAACTCCAGCGCTATTCGAGAATGTGCAAATAAAGTTTCTCAATTTTCCTTACATTTATGTCTATGCTAAAATTTTCCTCCACAAGCAGCTTTCCCTCCAATCCCATCTTGCGGGCTTTTTCTTTATCCTTCAGCAGTTCTGTAATTGCGAATGCCAGCGCCCCAGGGTTACTAGGTGGTACGAGTAGACCATTAACTCCATCTTGAACAATTTCGACATTTCCGCCCACAGCAGTGGCAACAACCGGTAATCCACAGGCCATTGCCTCAAGTAAACTCCTGTTGAATCCCTCAAACAAAGAAGGCAAACTGAAAATATCCAGGCACCTCAATATCTGGGGGACATCTTCATAAAAGCCTGTAAGAATAATATGGGACGATAATTCTAGATCTTTCACTTTTTCTTGAAGCGAGAGCCGGTACTTTTCATCTCCATCTCCCACTATAAGAACTTTCGTCCGCGGATACGCGTTTACCACCTCTCGAATGGCTGAGATTAGATACTCAAGACCTTTCTCTGGTGAAAGCCTTCCAACAGTTCCAATTACTATGTTTTTGCTGTCTATGTGAAATTTTTTTCTCAAATCATCTTGAACCAAACCAGGCGAGAACTTTCTTGTATCTACACCATTATAGATAGTTTCAACTATGTCCTTTTTAAGCCAAACAAACCTTCTCTTTACAATCCGGGAAACTGCAATTATCTTGGACGAGAACAACACAAGGAACCTGTCCAGCAAATTATCCGGAGGCGGGACCCTCACATGCCATATCAGAGGAATACTCAGAATTTTCGCCACGGGACCTGCATAGAGAGCGGCCCGCGATGTATTGCTATGAATGAGTTTGATTTTCTGTTTACGAACAAAATTGAAAATTCGCCAAAATCCGGCAAAAAACGGGGATGGATTAAGCCATTTGAACCTGGGCATAGGGAGGAGCGCACATTCTATTCCCAATTTTTTGACTTCTTTTTTTAATTTTCCCTCTTCACTAACGATAACCAGAGGCAGGAACTTTGTTGTGTCTATATGTGCCAGTAATTCCAGCAAACTTATTTGTCCCCCTCCAAATATTCCTTCGCCACTATCAATATAAAGAACCCTGTGCATTACAAATCCTTCCTTCGCATCTCCCATAACTTGGCGTAAGTCATAAATATTGTCAGCGCTGACGAGACGCTAATAAAAAAACCCCGGAAGCCATTGCGGTATCCAGCCATAAAAAAATACTTGCGGAAAAACACAAAACAAGGCCTGACTAAAAAACAAATGTTCGAAGTATATTCTCTGCAGATTTCAACTGTTCTATCCTTGCTTTCATCATCAACTACCACAATCTCATCAGCCCACTTCACAGATTCAAGACAGTCCCTTATGTTTCTTTCTTCCTCCTTTGTTGCGATAACTACCGAAATTCTGGCCATTACTTTTCCCTGATTAACCTGAGGACTTCTTTATCTCCATACCGGATGGAAGCTTTCTCTTTTCTTCGCGCTCTTAATATCGTTGGTGCTTTCATGAGTGCTGCGAGGAATGATAAGGATACAAGCGGGTTTCTGATCGAATTCCAAATAAGAAAAAAAGGAAGAAAAAGAAAATGTTGAAAGAGAAAATCGGAGTCTGTGAGATTCTTCCATGTGAATATTAACCTGTTGCGGTCGAAGATAAACCTTATATATCTATTGCTGAACGCCTTTCCGATAGTAGCCTGACGGGCATGATGAACAATACTCTGCGGTTCATAATACATCCGAAAGCCCTTCTTCCAGGCATTATAGGAAAGGTCCATATCCTCATAATAAAAAGGCGAGTATATCTTGTCGAACCCGCCCAACTGCATAAACTTCTTCCTGTCGAAAAGCCCACGTCCTCCCGATGCGCCAGAAGCAAGACCTGGTCCATTTTTTTCTGTTGCTAATACTTCCCTTAAGAAGCCGTACTTAAACTCAAGGACATACGGCCGGGTTACAACGGTGTTTTTGTCTTCCATTATCGCCGTTGAAACTGCGAATGTCCTTTTCTCGTCGAAGTAACTTAACAAAGGTAACAGAAAATTCCTCTCTACTCTAATATCGGAATTTAAGAGGAGGACTAAATCATGTATGGCCGCGCCCACACCTCGGTTAGCAGCTATAGGGAATCCACGGTTGCGTTCCAATCTTATAACTCTTATGGAAGGGAAGGTGTCCCTTATAAATTGGGCGCTTCCATCTACGCTTCCATCATCCACTACTATGATCTTGTACTCTCCACCATAATAGTCCATTGCATCAATCAGAGGAGGGAGATTTCTTTCGAGCAGTTTCTTCCCGTTCCAGTTGGGGATGACGACGCTAATTCCGATTTTCTTAATCATTCTATTTAATTATATTTTATTGCTTTAATGATGAACTGGACAGCAAAAAGTTTCTTCCAGAGTTTTACTAAAGTCCTCATAAAAGGAAATCGTGAAAGACCAGGTAAATCAACGGTAATATCCAAGTGAACGATTTTAAAGCCAGCCTTTTCAAGCATTTCTCTGACGGTCCTAAGAGTAAAAAATCTCAAATGTCCTGAATCGAGAATTCCACCTTTCTTTGAATTGTAGTTGAATTTGCCAAATAGCAAGGAAAGACGAATAAACCAGTTAGCAACATTGGGAATTGAGACTACGATGTATCCATTCTGTTTGAGACAGCTCTTGAAACGGATCAAGACTTCTAAAGGATTCCTCAGGTGCTCCAAAACATCGGCGTACAGAATTACATCAAAATATTCCTTGTAAGGCAATTCAATAACTTCGGCGTTCCCAAGTATAACCTTGTCACAATATAACCTTGCCTCCTCGGCCATCTCCGGGTCTATTTCCAAACCGATAACCTTACAGCCCTTCTCTTTTAATTCAAAAGATAAATAACCAGTGGCACATCCCACATCTAGCACGGTTTCCCCCCCATCTATCAGACCTAAACACATCCGGTGTGCAGCAAAGGGACATGGTACAAACTTGCCACCTTTCTTTGCGTATTTTCTTTTCTCTTCGTATCCCACGATCATTCCCTCTCTTGACTACCCATGCCAAACGTTTGGCTTATCACCAAAATTTCTTGTCTTGTAAATACTGCACGAGGGACATGAAGGGCATTTATACTCCATTGAGAGGAAAACAAGAGCCTTAAGATTAACTCCACAACAGCTCCTCTTGATTACAGCTGGGGATGACGACGCTAACTCCGATTTTCTTCCTCATTCTGCGTCTCTGCCCAGAAGGATGTTTTTCAATCTTGCTTTCTCTCCTTTTGTAATGAAGCCTGTAATCCAGATAAAAAAGGAATAGGTAATAACTCCGATGGCGATGATCAGGAGCAGATTAAAGCCATTCTTAATCGGGATTATTATAAGGAGACCCATTATTGCCGAAGAGATAGCCGATTTTGCGATTTCCAACAAGGAGATAGAAGGGATTTCCCTTCGAACAGACAGGAAAATGAGAGCAAAAAAGAGGATCTCTGAAACTACTGTGGCATACGCTGCTCCTCTGTAGCTGTAACGGGGAATAAGAATGAAATTGAGAAAGACATTGATGCCAGTGGTCACGGCTATTATCTTTGCCGTAAGTGCCTGCCGGTTTATGGAGGTCAGGAAATAGCTGGCTAGGCTATTGAGATAACTGAAGACAATGAGGAAAGATAAAATCCTGAGGGCTGCAATCGAATGCTTGTATTGAGGTCCAAACAAAAAGAGGATAATCTTTTCCGAAAGTAAAAATGTTCCTACCGAAGCCGGAATTCCCGCCCCAACCAATACCTTAAAGGATTTGTGAAAGGCCTTCTTAAGCAATTCCCCTGATTCCTTGAAAAGGCGGGACAGGACAGGAAAGATAGCGGAAAGAAAAGCACCGGATATCGTAGCGAGCGCAAAGAACAGATGATAGCTCACCCCATACCAACCAGCAACCTCCTCTCCCTTGATCTTCCCTAGCATTACGATATCGGTATGGTAATAGATCATAGATATCAGGGCCACAATGGCAAGAGGAAGAGCTTGCTTCAAACTCTTACTCCAGAATCTCGAATCTATATGGTAGCGGGGCTTCAGGAATTTCCGGTAAACAAAGCCTATATTTAAAAAACAATATAAGATGCCAGAAAGAAGATAGAAAATGCCTACAGAAATAAGTCCATAGCCCAGGCGGAGCAGTACAAATGCTAGGGATATAAGAAAGACTTTTGCAATGATCTCGCAAATCATGATGTATTTCATCTCTTCATATGCCTGGAAAACAGCCCCGAAGAATCCTCCCATAGTTTCAAAGATGCTACAGGCACCAATAAGGTAAATCAGGAACCTGGTATCAAAAGGAACATTTATAAAAGAAACAGAAATGGATATTACCAGGAAGGTAAAGATTGAGAGGAAAAGCTTTAATGTTGCGGTATTACCAACATACTCAGGACCTCCTTCTTTGTTTCGAGCTACTTCTCTTACAGTGAGAGTCGTGACCCCCAGATCAGACAGGATTAAGAAAAGAGAGGTGAAACTAATGGCGAAAAATAATTTTCCAAAACCTAGACTCCCAAGTCTGCGGGCAAGATAGATCATCAGTAAGAGGGTAAGGATCCTTCCACCTGCCCTCTGCAACAGGAGCCAGAAGGTATTTCCTATAATCCTTCCTGCGGTTCCCTTCATGTTTTTTCTTTCCTTATAAAGGAAATCAATTCCTCCAGAACTTTTATCCTTCCTTCTGATACTGTGCCGGCAAAACATACATCGCTTCCGTACTTCTTATACTCTTCTTCAGAGAGCTGAATCTTTTTGTGCAAATCTGATATACACCCAAAACCAAGAAATGGGAGTCGTGAAGATATTCGTTTATCGTTGTATGTAAACAGGTCTGCATTGTGGCCAATTTCTGTAAAGGCATTTTTACAGTATCCGCCGAGTTCGAATGCGGTTTTTCCCCAGGGACGGACGATCAGTATTTTCATTATTAACTTGTCTCTTATGAGAAGAGTTTTTTTATGCTTGATAAGATATTTCTAGTTTTCTGCCACATGACCAGTCGCCTAGAATACTTCTTGATATCTTTCTCGGCTATTTTCTTTACTCTTTTATTAAGGAGTATGGAGTATAACTTGTAATCCGACAAATCTTTCTCCACAAAGTTGTGCGCTTTTTTCATTTTAACAAAAACGCCTTTTGCAGGATGTTTCTCCAATTTTTCTAAAAGGCAATCTGAAAAAATTTGTTTCATATCTTCGAGTTCATATCTCCAGAAATCATAGGGATGTCCATGATAAGGGCAACCGTACGATGCAGTGGTAATTAAGATTATTCCGCCCGCTTTACAGATATTTTTGATATTGTGTATGCTTTCTCTCCAATCCAATATGTGTTCAAGCAATTCAGTTGCGATTACTATATCAAAGCTTTCTTTTCCAAACCTTTCCAGTATATCTTCAGCTTTGCAGATTATATCAACCCCAAGTCCTTCAACGATATCTACCCCGATATATTCCGCA
Source organism: Candidatus Stahliibacteriota bacterium (assembly GCA_004376785.1). Classification (GTDB taxonomy): domain Bacteria; phylum Hydrothermota; class Tepidihabitantia; order SM23-42; family SM23-42; genus SOIY01. Next base: position 14,602 of record SOIY01000017.1, read on the forward strand.
GGATAATAAGACTTTACCAGGGGTCTTAGACTTCCATTAATGTCGTAAGAGCCTACTTCTATCACCCTTTTCCCTTTTACTTCTTCTGGCTTCAGATTAATCGCACCGAATGAAATACAATAGGCGTTACACATTTCTTGACCTAGTGGTATGAATTAACATTTTTTCCTGGGGACAATAAGTAAGTTTAAATCCCTTCCTATCTTATCCTTTTTATGGGCGCGGGAGTAATACCAGGGAGGGTAATATTTTTTAATGTCTTCTTTCTCCGGGCGAGGATTGAGGTAGACAAGGCTGCACCTCCTGCATTTTGCGAGTTTGAAAAACTCTTTCTCTTCATTCGTAACCCTGGATCTTGCTCGAAGGATGAACTTTGTGTCATCAAATCCGCATAGGTTACATTTCACATATTCCATTGAAAATCCTAAGTAGAAATATATTTAATCCGCAAATGATCAAAGGGCACTTCTACATATTGGAGCTGGTGTTAGAACTTCGTTGGGATGGTCTCTTCCTCAGTAGAATCTAGCAGCTTGGGGAGCATCATAATTATTCCCGCCACAAACCAGAATGGTTCCATAATGCGGAGTATAATAAATGTGTTGGCCGTGATAGCGTGAAAAACTAATCCAATGAAACCAGCTATAAAGCCAAGTACTAGACCTTTGTATAATTCCTCATCCATTTTTTTATAGACAATAATTGAATGCTTGAAAATTGACCACAAAAGCCATAAAAAAGCTAATAAGCCAATAGCACCTATCTCGGGAAGGGTGCGGATGTATTCTCCATCTATAAATCCGTGCCCTGATATTCCACGACCTAAAATAGGGTTCTCTTTCCAGGCTTCAAAGCTGTCTTTCCAGCTAAAAATTCTTGCCGAAGCAGATGGATCGAGATAGATATTGAAAATTCTTGCTAAGTCCGCCTGCCTTTCTTGAAATGTATATTCCACCCTTGAAACGATCGCTTCGGGCCTTATCACAATTATTAATACAGCTATTGCCGTCATCGTTGTAATCAATACTAATTTTCTCTTGCTCATAATTACAAATACAAGAAAAGAAAAGATAATCGCCACGTATGATGCTCGAGAAAGGGTATATAAGAATGGAAAGAAAATTAAAGCAAGAAGGATGAACAGGCTTATTTTTGTTCTTTGGGGAACATTTTTTAAAAAGAGTCCCAATGTTATACAAAGTATAAAGAGTAAGTATCCACCAAAAGTATTGGGCTCTCCACTTCTTCCTTCAAAGGGCGCACTCACTCTAATGCCCTGGGGAATTTGTATTAGCCCATAGATGGATACAAGAGCACAAGTTACAAAAAAAGATGTAAGAAAGAATTTTATCTGTTTTCTGCTGTGAATATGATTTACCACTAAAATAA
>SOIY01000019.1 GCA_004376785.1 Candidatus Stahliibacteriota bacterium
ATCACTTCTTCAACCTGCTCCTTAGGAGTCGAAGCACCAGCAGTTACACCAACACTTTTAATATTTTTAAACCAGTTCAGATTAATATCCTTAACTGATTCAACATGATGAGATGGTTTGTATTTTTTACACATCTGGTATAACCTTGTTGTATTAGCGCTATTTTTTCCACCGATAATAATCATTGCATCGGCTTTTTTGGCAATTCTTACAGCTTCCTTAGTTCTTGAATTTGTTGCTCTACATATTGTATTATAGATTTTCATTTCTAAAACATTGCTCATCAGATTTGAAACCACCTCATTCAGATGTCCAAGATCAAGTGTTGTCTGAGGCACTACACCAATCTTTCGTTTTTTAATCGCTACATGCTCAGAGTAGATCTCCGCATTATCACCGCCATAGCCCAAAAGCCCTTTCACCTCAGGGTGGTCTTTTTCACCAATAATCACCACATAATAGCCTTCTTTTATCAACATCTCAACATAGCGCTGCGCCCTGCGCACCCTTGGACATGTAGCATCAACAATTTCAAATCCATTATTTTGCAGTTTCTTCAGTATATCAGGATGAACACCGTGTGAGCGAATAATAACCTTTTTGTTCTTTATCTCGTTTATATGACTCACTGTAATTATCCCTTTTTTTTGCAAATCTTCAACTGCTAAACGATTATGTATTAAAGGGCCTAATGAATATACACGTTTCCATTTTTCGGCTGCTTCAAGAGCCATTTTAATCGCCCTTTTCACACCAAAACAGACACCTCCATATCGTGCACGATAAATCTTCATCTTAGTTTTATAATTTCTTCCTTTAGTTTCGCTCCAAATTTGTCATAGTTTTCACGGTCTCTTTTATATCCAGCAGGGTATATTGGTTTGCCAAAATTGATCTTCAATTGATTAATCCGTAATATTAATGATATAAATTTCTTATTTGAATTTGAAATGTAGACTGGTATAACCGGTACACCAAGGTTTATTGCAAGATAACTCACACCTGGATTAAAGGGCAAAATATATCCTTTCCTTGACCTTGTTCCTTCAGGAAAAATCACCACGGCTTTTCCTTTTTTTAACAACCTTACCGCGGTCCGCAAACCCTGAATTCCAGTTACTGGTATGGCATTGTATGATTTGATTAACCATGTAAAGAATTTTGAAAGATTAAATAAACCTATCTTTGCAAGAAAATAGACCTCGCGGCACGCAGTTATTCCTATTACTGGTGGATCTAAGGCGGAAGCATGATTACACGCCACAATACATGGACCTTTTTTTGGTATTGAACCATTGATTTTGATTCCCGTAAGTATCTTTAATAGAGGGAATGCAAAAAGCCAGGGGATAAACCATTTAATCGGCATATAATATTATACTGCAAATTAATAATTTTGCAATATGTTAATTAGGGGGCTTAAGAAGGCATTAATAGAAAAATCCAAATGTCAAATATCAAATGTCAATTGAAATCCCAATATCTAATGTCAAATTTTGAATTTTGTCATTAAATACGCAGCTTTCTCAAACCCTTGATGTAAACATGCAAACAGGGGTATTGACATACCCAAGTTTTCAATTATAATAAT
>SOIY01000084.1 GCA_004376785.1 Candidatus Stahliibacteriota bacterium
GGTGGTGGTGCAGCCAAAGGATATGCCCATGTCGGTGTCCTAAAGGTTTTAGAAGAAGAGGGTATAAAACCAGATATCATTGTCGGTGCAAGCATGGGAGCACTCATTGGCGGCTTTTATGCTGCAGGATTTAATTCAAAAAAACTTGAACAAATTTGTGTGAAAATTGATAAAAAGAAAAAGAAATGGCTTTTCAAACTCCACATTTCAAAAAAAGGTTTTGTTGATGGCAAAAATGTTATAAAATATTTAAAACCTTATCTGGGTGCAAAGAAAATCGAGGAATTACCAATAAAATTCATTGCTATTTCCACAGATATAGAAAATCGCTCAGAAATCATCATTGACAAAGGAAATTTAATCCAGGCAATAAGGTCAGCAATCTCTATACCAGTCGTTTTCATGCCCCATAATTATGCAGGAAGGGTCCTTATAGATGGAGGTTTTGTCAATCCACTGCCCATTACTGTGGCGCAGAATTTCGGCGCCAAAAAGATTATTGCAGTCAATGTCTTGCGTAAAATAGATTATAAGCAGTGTGAAATATCGTCTGTACAGCCCACAAATAAAACTTACAATATGAAAAAAGTTTTTTTAGAAATCTCGGATTATATTTTTTCAAGGTTGATTGATTATCAGCTCTTGTATTTAAAAAACGGCATTTTAATAAACATCAATACAAAAGGGATCGGTTTAAGCCACTTTGAAAAAGCAAGGGAAGCAATTAACCGGGGCTACGACCAAACTCAAAAATACCGCAAAGACCTAAAGCGTTTGGTTAATTAAGTTTACTAAGTAAACTTTGATTCAAACAGATTTCAGCAGATGGAAACAGATGAACACCGTCTGTGGATGCAGCTTCTGTTCGCGAAATGCTATCCCTTTAGTTATTAAGTTCTGGTATTTTACTTATCACTTCAATTATTTCTTCAGCAGGCAGAATAACAGGCAGTATGCCCGAACCTCCTAATCCACCAAAAAAAGAACCAGTACCAGCACTTGGAGACTTGCTGATCCTTAATAAAAGTATACCAACGATCTTTCCATCCAGAGTAAATGCAGGAACTCCTAAGCCATTTAAAATAGCCATAAACTCTGGTACATATAATGTTCTCGGCTTCTTGACAACCGCATTTATGCGCCATAAGGAAACTGAAGGAGCATAACCTGCAACACTACCCAAATGCGAAAGAATCACGATCTGATCCATTACATCTAATTCAATATTTTGAGTAAGATCAAGCGCTACTATAGATTCATTCAATTTTTCAGTTGGACGAATAAAAATCAAATCCAAATCCCTGTCTCGCATTACTATTTCAGCAGGCACCTCATTATTATCTGGCATCACCATCTTAATGTCTGTTATTTCGGCTCCCGCACCAGCGTCAGCATCAGAACGCAGACTACTGGGATCAACAATAGATAAAGACAAAATAGCCAATCCTGAAGGATCAATAATCGTTGCCATTGCTTCAGTCTTTCTCTCCACTTCATACATCTTAATAACGATTTTCGTTGTTACAACAGCATCCTGCCACTTATTAACAATTTCTTTTGTCGCTTCTGCTATCTCATCAGCCCATCCCGG
>SOIY01000066.1 GCA_004376785.1 Candidatus Stahliibacteriota bacterium
CGAAGGTGGCAGGACTGTCGGCGCTGGCGTCGTAACAAAAATCATAGAATAATGAATAAACTTAGAATTAGATTAAAATCATATGACCATCGCATATTAGATCAATCAGTGAAATCTATTGTGGAAATAGTAAAGCGATTCGGTGTAAATCTATCTGGACCAATTCCACTTCCCACAGAACGTTCTTTGTATACTGTACTCCGTTCACCACATGTTGATAAAAAATCGCGTGAACAGTTCGAATTAAGGGTGCATAAACGGCTTATCGAATTGAATGATGTTACACCCGATATAATCGATGCTTTAAATAAACTTGAAATCCCTGCAGGTGTATATATCGAAGTGAAGGCGATATAAAATGATTGGGCTCATCGGCAAAAAGATTGGAATGGCACAAATATTTCTGGAAAATGGCAATGTTATTCCGGTCAGTTTAATCAAAGCTGGTCCTTGTTCTGTTATTCAGATTAAAGATGAAAAAAAAGACGGCTACAAAGCCATTCAGCTAGGCTTTGGCGAAAAAAAGAAAATTAACAAGTCTTTTTCTGGTCATCTCAAAAAAGCAAAATTGAAATCTGTTGATCGACTTTTTGAAATCAGGACAAAAGAACCAGGGAAATATAGTATTGGTGACAAGATTGATGTATCAATATTTAGTAATGGTGATAAGGTTTTAGTGACTGGATGGACAAAAGGTAGAGGCTTTGCTGGTGGTATGAAAAGATGGGGATGGCATGGTGGACCTGCTTCACACGGATCAACATCACACCGTAGAGCTGGGTCGATTGGTCCTGGTACTGCACCAGGAAGAATATGGAAGGGTAGAGCAATGCCTGGTCGTTACGGTAATGAAAGAGTAACGCTTAAAAATGTAAAAGTGGTTAAGATCGAAAAAGAAAAAAATATAGTGTATGTGAAGGGTGGAGTTCCTGGTGCCATAAATAGCTACCTTTTAATAATGAAAGAGGAATAATGGAAACAAAATTGTTCGATAAACAAGGTAAAGAAATTGGCAAAGCAAAACTTACTGATAAAATATTCAACCTTGATGTTAACAAAACCTTGCTTTGGGAAAATATTACTGTGTTGTTAAAAAACAAACGGAAAGGACTTGCCAGTACGAAAAACAAAGCCGAAGTCAGAGGTGGTGGCAGAAAACCACATCGTCAAAAGGGTATTGGTTGGGCGCGAGCCGGCACTATCCGCTCGCCAATTTGGAAAGGAGGAGGGGTTGTATTTGGGCCAAAACCGCGTGACTATTCAGTGAACATACCCAAGAAGAAAAAACTTAAAGCGCTTCTTTCCTCGTTGAGTGCCAAGGCAAAAGAAAATATGATATTTGTTATTGAAGATCTTGATCTCGGGTCACCCAAAACGAAAAATTTAGCCGATATTTTTAAAAGTGCCAATTTAAATAACGTTAAAATATTAGTTGGTGTTGAAGAAATAGGTAAAAATTTGAAATTGGCTGGTCGAAACATACCATACATTAATTTAAAAAGGGTGTGTGATATTAACTGTTTGGATGTACTCTCGGTTGATTATATGTTGATTACAAAAAAAGCATTGGAGAAACTGGAGCAAAGATGCATTACGAAAAAATCATAAAGAGAGCACTTATAACTGAGAAGGCAGACCGTTTAAGAGAAATGAATGTTTATCAGTTCGAAGTAATGAAACAAGCAAATAAGCATCAAATCCAAGAAGCAATTGAAAAACTGTTTGGTGTAAAAGTAATAGATATCAAGACATCGAATTTACCAAGGAAGCCAAGGAGATTAGGACGCTCATCAGGTTATAAATCAGGTTACAAAAAGGCCTCGGTTACTCTTAAAGAGGGGCAAAAAATTGAAATAGTAGAAGGTGTATAATGGCTCTTAAAAAATTCCGTCCGACAACACCATCAAGAAGATATTATACAGTGAATAAATTGTCGACGACCAAAAATAAAGCGGAGAAGTCTCTGATATTTTCTAAAAAAAGATCAGGTGGAAGAAATAATATGGGCAGGATTACTGCCCGACACCGCGGCGGTGGTCATCACAAGATTGTACGGATAATTGATTTCCGAAGAGATAAAAACAATATACCGGCAACAGTTAAGGCTATTGAGTATGACCCAAATCGTAGTGCTTTAATTGCCTTACTCGCTTACGCTGATGGTGAAAAGCGCTATATTTTGTGTCCAGAGGGGTTAAATGTGGGCAATTCAGTAATATCTGGCGAAGATTCACCAATTAAATTAGGGAATTGCCTTCCTTTGAAAAACATACCACTTGGTGTCGAGATTCACAATATAGAATTATCCATAAACAAAGGTGGAGAGTTAGTAAGAAGCGCTGGCCTTTCCAGCCAAATATCAGCCAAAGAAGGAAAATATGCTCATATAAAACTACCTTCAGATGAATTGCGTCTGATCGATTTGAGATGCCATGCAACTATTGGCAAGGTTTCCAATGCACTTCATTCAAGTGTAAGTATTGGTAAGGCTGGAAGAACAAGGCATAAAGGAATAAGACCCCATGTAAGGGGTGTTGCCATGAATCCAGTTGACCATCCATTAGGTGGCGGCGAAGGAAAATCACACGGTGGTAGACAACCTGTATCACCATGGGGATGGCTTACTAAAGGAAAAAAGACAAGAAAAGTTCATAAGGCATCAGATAAATTCATTTTAAAAAGGAGAAAATAATGCCGAGGTCATTGAAAAAAGGCCCATATATAGATGAAAAATTAATGAAAAAGGTTACTAAATTAATCGATTCTGGAGAGAAGAAGATAATAAAAACCTGGGCAAGAAATTCAATGATTCCTCCGGAATTTGTTGGACTCACAATTGCCGTTCACAATGGTAACCGCTTTATTCCGGTATATATTACAGAAAGAATGGTTGGCCATAAACTTGGTGAATTTTCTCCAACCCGAACCTTTCGCGCACATTCAGGAACCAGAAAAGAAGAGAAAAAACAAAGAGGGTTTGAAAAGTGATTGCAAAAGCAGTTAAACGCTATGAACGGATATCGCCAAGAAAACTAAAAAGGATGTTAGATGTTATAAGAGGAAAAGGAATTCTGGAAGCAAGGGCTTTATTACAGTTTAACCATTCAAGATCTAAAATTCCCGTTTTAAAAACCTTGAATTCTGCGGTAGCAAATTTTAAAATTAAAGTTGGAACTGTACGAATTGATGATAAAGATCTATTCGTAAAAGAAGCAAGTGTCGATGCAGGTCCCACGATGAAAAGATGGCGTGCAGGGTTTCGCGGTACCGCAGATACGATCAAAAAAAGAACCAGCCACATAACTTTGGTGGTTGATTCTTACAAACCATTACAGGAGGAAAAGGGAGGCTAATGGGACAAAAAACACACCCCATAGGATTTAGATTGGGTATAACTAAAGATTGGAAATCAAAGTGGTTCGATGAAAAGAATTACAGGAAGCTTATTGCTGAAGACCATACAATACGCCGTTATCTGAACCAACGTCTTTCTGACGCAATGTTGGCCGATATTATTATAAGGAGATTATCAAATCGAGTAATCATTTCAATTTATACAGGTCAACCTGGTAAGGTTATTGGAAAGGGTGGCGAGGAAATTAAAAAACTGCGTGAGGAGATTAAAAGTTTAATAGATAAAGATGTTACAATAAATATTGAAGAAGTAAGGATGCCCGAGCTCAATGCTCTTTTGGTTGCCCAAAATATAACAAGACAAATTTGCCAGAGGATATCTCACCGTCGTGCAATGAAAAGGGCGCTCATTTCAGCAATGAAGATTGGTGCTAAAGGAATAAAGATAATCTGCTCTGGTAGACTTGGTGGAGCAGAAATAGCCCGCACTGAATCGCAACATGAGGGTAAAGTACCATTACAAACACTTACAGCAGATATAGACTATGCTTGTGCAACAGCATTTACAGTTTATGGAACAGTAGGTGTTAAAGTCTGGATTTATAAAGGATCTACAAAGTAATGCTCGAACCGAAAAAGACAAAATATCGAAAGCAACATCGAGGCCGAATGAAAGGCAAGGCGACCAGAGGAAACACAATTGCATTTGGTGACTACGGTCTTGTCGCTCTAGAACCAGCCTGGATAACAGCCAGGCAAATAGAGGCATCAAGAGTTGCTATTGCCCACTCTATGAAAAAGGGTGGCAAAATGTGGGTAAGAATCTTTCCTGACAAACCGGTTACGAAAAAACCAGCAGAAACAAGAATGGGAAAAGGTAAGGGTGCACCTGAATTTTGGGTGAGTGTTGTTAAACCTGGACGTATCATATTTGAACTTGAAGGCATGAGTGAAAATGATGCCCGGCACCTCTTAAGATTAGCATCAAATAAATTGCCAATAAAAACAAGATTTACTAAAAGAGACCCTGGGATTAGATATGAAGGTTTTTGAACTTAGAGAAAAATCTAGAGAAGAACTCGTTGATCTCCTTAATGGTTTTTACAAAGAGATATTCAACTTAAGATTAAGGCGCGGCGCTCAGGAATTACCGAATCCATTAAGATTACGAACACTGCGTCGGGATGTTGCACGTATTAAAACAGTCTTGAGAGAAGATGAACTCGATATAAAAAAACTTCTCGAGCCCAAGAAATCAAAACATAAACCAAAGAAAGGAAAATAATATGCGCAGAAAGAAAATTGGGATTATAATTAGTAATAAAGCACAAAAGACTGTAGTAGTCAAAATAACTAATTATGTAAAACATCCTTTATATAAAAAATATATCAGGAAATTAACAAAGGTTTATGCCCATGATGAAAAGGACGAGTGTAAAATCGGTGAAAAGGTGATGATCGAAGCTACCAGACCACTTTCAAAATTAAAACACTGGCGTGTAATAAGGAAAATGACGTGATTCAAATATATTCGAGATTAAAGGTTTGTGATAATACTGGCGCCAGAATAGCAATGTGTATAAGGGTAAGTGGTGGATCGAAGAGACGATATGGGTATATAGGTGATATTATTAATGTAACCATTAAGGATGCTCTACCCAATGCACCAGTAAAAAAAGGTGACAAAGACAAAGCAGTGATCGTAAGGACAAAAAAAGAACACCGAAGACCTGATGGTTCATATGTTAGATTTGATGACAACGCATGCGTTCTAATCACTGAGAAGAAAGAACCAAAAGGAACAAGGGTGTTTGGTCCAGTAGCACGTGAATTACGGGAAAAAGGATTTACCAAAATAATGTCTTTGGCAAGTGAGGTAGTATAATG
>SOIY01000083.1 GCA_004376785.1 Candidatus Stahliibacteriota bacterium
ATTGAGACAAGAATTTCAACCAAGGTAAAACCATTTTGGGAAGTGAAAAGTGAATTGTTGTGTTTTGGATTTTTCTTCATGATTACTCCTTTAATTTTATAATCCTTGCCATGTACCACTGGTGTTGATATAAACTCTAATTTTGCCGAGTCGATTTACACCAATAGCATAGTTTTCCTTATTATCAGTAATGTAAGCGACTCCTTTAGTAGCACTACCACGTGTTTCAAATCTTAATGTACCTGCAGCAAAATCGAAGCCGTTACCAGGAATTGGGCCGTTAGCTTCAGAAGGTGTTCCTCCTATAGCTCCAGTAGTACCAAAACGAAGATTACCGCCAGTAGTCTGCCCAAGTTTATAAGTTGTACTATTTCCATCTGGATTAGTCACTTGATAATGTCGGGCATCAGGTAGAGTAATCTGATATGTTGAACCCTTTGCTAATGCTCTTTCTCTTATGTGTCTGAAATCCTGGGCAACTTCATGGGCTCCAGCTCGGACGCGCGCCCTTTGCTGCATTGCAGCAAAGTTGGGTATTGCTATTACCATAACAATACCAATAATAGTGATGACAACCATCATTTCAATCAGAGTAAATGCCTTAGAAAAAGATGATTGAGAACAGTCAGTAAATAATAATGTATGGTATCTAGATTTTTTTGTCATATATACCTCCGTTCATTAATAGATTATTATGCAAAATTTGTGCCTGGGTTTTCTGGGAAAGCCTTGAGATTTCGAATGTTTATTAACTTAACGAGACTTAAGCATATAAAAGTTTACATACTTTGGGTAAAAAATTACCCATTGGTGAATATGGTACTTGGGTTAGGGTTAGTATTGAGCATTGACACTTTTTCCTTGGTGCGTATAATGACTCTGTATGCTATTGTTCATTTCTATCCTTTTTTCAATGCCTCCTAATCCTTACATAGATGTAAAGATGCCAATTGTTCAACCAGAATTCCCGGTCCTGATGAATGTTGGGAGACAGCGGGTTGATAAGCCTGAAGGTGAGAAAAAAGCATTAGTTCTTTTGATTGATTTTGCTGATAACCAACACCAATACAGTGAGATATCTTTTGATTCTCTTATCTTTTTTGAAAACTGCAATTCATTAAGAGATTATTATACTGAAGTCTCCCATGGTAAATTTACTATTAGTGATAGTAGTGTAGTTACACAATGGTTCAGAGCACCGCAAAATTATTCTTATTACATAGGTGATAGTTTTGGACTTTATCCTGGCGATTATCCACAAAATGCACAGGGTATTGTCTGGGCAGCCTGTAGTTTAGTTGATCCTTATGTCAATTTCGCGGATTTTGATGAGGATGAAGATGGTGTTGTTGATGCAATTTTTATTGTTCATGCTGGTCCTGGTGCAGAAGAAGGATTTTCTGGTCATATAAACCATATCTGGTCACACCAGTGGCAGTTATCTAATACTGGAACCGGATGTCCAGGTGCGTATCATACTAATGATGGTGTAGATGTTGACCACTATTCAATGGAACCGGAGCGTTTTGAGACTGAGACCGGTCGCATTACAGTCGGGGTTTTTGCGCATGAATTTGGACATATTTTAGGACTGCCTGATCTTTATGACCGTGACGGTTCTACTTATGGAATCGGAATGTTTGGCATTATGGCTGCAGGCTCCTGGGGAAGAGCACATGATGATAGTCTTCCTGGCTCATGTCCAAGCCATTTTTGTGCCTGGTCAAAGTATCAGCTCGGATTTGTCCCAGTGGTTGAGATAGATAGGATTGGTGTTTCAAAGCGCGAAAATGAATCTGTTGCTTGTGCTGCAGTGAATCCAGTTGCCTACCGATTATTAGATGATGTAAATGGACCTGATTGGGAGTGGTCAGGTGGCAGTGGTGAATACTTTCTTGCAGAAAACAGATTTCGTTGTGGTTTTGACAGAAGCCTTCCTGGTAATGGTTTATTGATTCTTCATGTTGATGATACAAGAGCAGATAATGATAATGAGAATCATCCTTTGGTTGGAATTATGCAGGCTGATGGAGATGAAGATTTTCTATTAAGTGATTGGGGTACTGCCGGAGATCTATGGCAGAGCTCTACTTATGGTTTTGGGGATGCTTCAATGCCTGCGAGTCTTGACTATGATGGTAATCCAACCGGAGTATGGATATATGATATAGGAATAGCTGATTCAGTAATGATTGCATCCTTCTGGGTTACGCCAGTACTTCTGGGAGAGGTCTATTCGTTTCCAAATCCGTATAGAGTAGATCAGGAGCCGTCATGGGGTCGAAAGGTAATAATTACCTATGTGCCCTCTGATACTGTTGGTTTAATTGATCCTAACCCTGATTTTACAGTAACAATCTATAATATTGCCGGTGAAAGAATAAGGATACTCGATTCTGAACCAACCGAGATTGACCGGTATTCAAGGCGGGCATTCTGGGATTTAAGGAATGAAAAGAATGAAGAAATTGTCAGCGGCATGTATCTTTATATTATTGAAATCCCGGGAGACAAAGTAGAAAGAAAAAAAGGCAGATTAACTGTAATTAGATGAAGGGATCGTATCCAAAAAATATTAGTATTATTGCTGCAGTTTTTATTTTTCTGATTCTTTTCCTGGCAATTGTCAATTTATATATAAGTTTGCAGTTCAGAAATGAGTTTGTTATTTACGATCAGAACAAAATTATTTCTATTGCTACACTATGTTCTGACTATTTAAACAAATACAGTAATAAGAGCGAACTTTACTATCTTTTTAAAAGACTTGGCAGTGCTTTTGATTTAGACCACATTATAATTACAGATACATTGGGTAATAGAATTTATGATTCAGGGATGTTGCCCTTAGAACTGAGTCTCTCGGAAAATAAAATTGATTTTACAGATGATTTCAAGAAATTGCCAGAACCCGGGGAAGTGATTCAAAACAACAATAAGTTTATTTATCTAAACACGGACCCTCATTTTTATTTTTATACATCATTGATTTCTTCATATACAATAATATTTGATGAAATCTTCAGGTGGCATATTTTTTATATTACAATTTCTCTCCTTTTTATCTTTTTTTTGGGAATAGTTTTGATACGTAATCTATTTTTGCCGATGCGCTATGTTACAAATCTTGCCAAAGATATGGGTATACAAATGAGAAAAGAGGATTTTGTAGCGAAAACATTCAATGAAATATTTAAAAAGATGAAATTGAAGGAAGAAACCCTTGTTGAATTTTCATCCTACATTGCACATGAATTTAGAAATTCAATCGGTGCAATCAGTGGTCTGGCGCGCCTTGTTGAAAAGGGTAAAAAACCTGCCTCTGATATTGTTAATGAATGTCAGGTAATGGAAGATCTGATTGCCAGACTCTTAGAATATTCTAAACCACTGAAAACCATTTCTGCATCTGTTGATATAAAGCAGTTGATCGATGATGCAGTGGTTAGGGCTGCAATTCCTGAGAGGATAGAAGTCAGGAAAAGAATAAAGACAGATATATCACAATTCGTAGGTGATTATGAACTCTTGCTTGTGGCTATTACGAACCTTTTGAAAAACAGCATTGATTCAATAGAAAAAAAAGGGTTTATTGAAGTGGAAACGAGCGGGGATAATGATTTTGTATTCATCTCAATTACTGACAATGGTTCTGGAATTGATGAGTCAGAACTGGATAAAGTATTTAATCCGTTTTATTCTAAAAAAGAACAAGGTATGGGTCTTGGCCTCGCTTATGTAAAGAAAATTATGGAAATACATAATGGACGGGTTGAGGTTGAGAGTAAGAAAGGCGAGGGCGCAAAGTTTATTTTGATATTCCCGGTAGAAGAGTAAGCAGTTCCGCACTTTCGAAGAAAGATGCGGGCATAGGCACTAAACAATAAGCAGTAGAGAATTTTAAGTAATAGCGTGGCAATCCGTGTGCAAATTAGAGTATTGTTCTATACATCGAATGATAATTAATCTTGATTTTCAGTTAAATCTGGCTATATTTACTATAATCAAATGTAAGGAGAATATATGCGTAAATTTACAAAACGAATTATCGATAATTTAAAGACAAAAAAGGTAGATTATGGGGATGTGCGAGTTGTAGAGCGGGAAACAGAATTAATTGTTGTAAAGAATGGTGTTATTGAAGCGATTACCCATACCACTGATATTGGTTTTGGCATCAGGGTTTTAAAAGATTCGGCATGGGGGTTTTCTTCATCAAATCACATCAAAAACAAAGAAGCTGATAAGGTGATGAAGAATGCTTTAAGTATTGCCCGAGCATCCGCGAGGGTTAGGTCGACTAATAATATAGTACTTTCATCAATAGCACCACAAAAAGGTACTTATTACACACAGGTTAATATTAATCCTTTGTCGGTTTCATTAGATAACAAAATCGATTTACTTCTGGTGTGTGATAAAATCATGCGACAGGATAATAGAATAAGAGTCAGTACAGGATTCTTAAGATTTAATAAAGTTAAAAATCATTTTGCTTCAACTGAGGGTTCTTTTATCAACCAGGAGATGATCTATTCTGGCGGCAGCATAGAGGTATTCGCAATGGATAAGGAGGAAATGCAGTCGCGTTCTTATGGAAACTACAATCAGGCAGGATATGAATTTATTAACGCATTAGATTTTATTAGCAACGCGGAAAGAATAAGAGATGAGGCCGTAATGCTGCTGAGTGCCAAACCCTGTCCTCAAATTGAGACAACGGTCATCCTTGATGCCGAACAAATGGTATTACAAACTCATGAATCCTGTGGTCATCCAACAGAACTTGACCGAGTTTTGGGTACTGAAGCATCTTATGCCGGAACAAGTTTTATGACAATGGATAAACTTAATAAATTACAGTATGGATCAGAGATAATAAATATTGTTGCCGACGCGACCACTCCAGGTGGTCTTGGTACATTTGGCTGGGATGATGAAGGTGTACCTAGCCAAAAGATTTATCTTGTGAAGCAGGGTAAGTTTGTCGGTTATCTCAGCTCAAGGGAAACTGCTACTATTATCAATGCCAAATCGAGCGGTGCGATGAGGGCTGATGGCTGGAATAGAATTCCCCTGATCAGGATGACAAACATAAATTTAGTACCCGGTACTTGGAATTTTGAGGATATGGTTGCAGACACAAGAAAAGGTGTTTTTATGACAACGAATAAGTCCTGGTCAATAGATGATAAGCGCCTGAATTTTCAGTTTGCCTGTGAACTGGCACGGAAAATAGATAATGGGAAGTTAACTGAAATCTACAAAAACCCAACTTATACTGGTATTACGCCACAGTTTTGGCGCAACTGTGATGCCCTTGGCAATAAAGATACCTGGCAATTATTTGGAGTACCAAACTGTGGTAAGGGTGAGCCAGGTCAGTCAGCATTTGTTGGACACGGTACAGTTCCGGCAAGATTCAGGAATGTACAGATTGGAATCGCAAGATAGCATTACATTGGTTGAAGAAACAAGAATGCACAACGGGAGAATTGATGTGTAGTATCATTAGAGTAATGCATATAAATTCTAAACCCAGCTTATTTGTAATAGGCTTGGGTAAATCCGAAATACGAAATTTTCACCCTGTTAGATACACACTTAACTTGTCTTTTCAGAATATTAGTAACATAGTAAAAATATTTCAATTGGTATTAGCATTGAGAATTGTTTTATCTAACGGGGCAGGCAAATTCAAATCACTAAATTCAAATGCTCTAAACATTGTTTTGAATTTTGGTCTTTTGTGATTAGATATTGTTTAGGATTTATAATTTTGAGATTAGGATTTAATAAAATCATGGTAAATTCTACCTCGTCTGTATTGCGTTTGAAAATAGTAGGATTTATCTACATTCTGTTAGCAATAAGTTGTGCTTATTTTAACACGTTTTATAATGCTCAGAGTTATTATAGAAAAGGTATGAAACGCGTAACAAATGATACACTGAAAGTTGATTCAGAAGATTTCGATAAGACGATTGAAAAGTCGATCGCGGTGATTGTGAAGTATCCTAACTCACGGTATGTTGATGACGCCCTGTTTATGATGGGTTCATCATATTATTATAAAGGTGACTATTCTCGAGCACTTGAGAAACTTGATTTTTTGTGTTTAAACTATCCTGAGTCTAAGTTTTATGATGATGCACTGTATTATAAGGGATTGTCATATTACCAGCAGCTGAAATTTGCCCAGGCAATAATTGCACTAAAAGAAGCAATGTTGTCAAAACAGTTTAAGATTAAATCAATGATTATGCTCTGTTGTGTCTATTTTAAGGATGGTAACTATAGTGCCCTTACTGAGGTAGCTGAAAATTTGTTAAAAGAGCGGTTAAATTCTAAAGAAAGAAGTTGGGTACTACAGCTTATAGCAGAAGCTCAATTTAATCAGGAATCATATGTTGATGCACTCAGATTCTTTAACGAACTTCTTGTCCTTACACGTGTTAAAGAAACTAAGCAGAAATTGAAATTGAAGATAGCGGAAATATATCTTGAAATGGAAGAATACGAAAAATGTCGGAGTTTTCTTGAAAATGAAAAAAACCCTGAATTCAAAAGTATCCTTGCCGATCTACATGTCGAACTTGGTGATATTAAAAAGGCTAAAGAGATATATTTTGATGTAGCAACTAATAGTGTGTCAGATCTTGCGGCTCAGGCATTCTATAAGTTGGCAGAACTATGTAGAGATGAAGATAGTCTTGAGTTAGCAATTGCTTATTACGATTCCTCTGTAAACAAATCTGCAATGAGCGAGCATGGCGTTGAATCGAAAAAGATGGCAGATGTTTTAAGGAGAATCGATGTTCTTGCAAAAGAAACTGAAAATCTTGACCGCGCACAATTTCTCCTTGCAGAAATATATTTTGTTGATTTTGATGATCCGGAGAGGGCATTAATTGAATACCAAAAGGTTTATACAGATTTCCCAAGCAGTGAGTGGGCGCCAAAGGCATTGTATGCTCAACTCTGGATAACCAATAATATCTTTGAAGATGATAGTCTGGCGAGCTTGCTTACTAATGATTTACTGACTAAATATCCTGGTTCTGAATATGCAAAAAGTGCCGTGAATTTTCTTGAAAAAAATACCGTTCAACCAGGTGATGAGGAATAACATAAATCAAAAATCATTAGTAGAATTCACCCTAATTCGCAATATTCGTAGTCAAGGAATTGAATGATTAAAAGAGTAAAGATAAAAAGAAAGATATGGTACAATAAAGATACGTTTGGTCTGGAAGTTTATTTTCCAGGAATTAATCCTTTGCCTGGACAATTTTTCCAGGTGAGGGTAGGTGATAGTCTTGATCCATTTCTCAATCGTCCGATAAGTGTTGCATCGTATATTCGCAACAGGTTGCTTTTAATTATCCGTATCGTTGGAAAAGGTACAAGGATCCTGAGTGAAAAAGAAGAAGGGGATGATTTACTTTTGTTAGGACCGTTTGGTAAGGGATTAAGATTGAAAAAGAAAAAGAGTTTACTTATTGCCGGAGGATTTGGTATTGCACCATTATATTTTTTGGCTCAAAAACTTTTTAAAAGCAGGGTTAACTTCACTTTTCTCTACGGTACAAAAACACAGGATGATCTTATTATGAAACAGGATATATCAAAAATAGCAAACCGTTCTATTTTTGTTACGGAAAGCAGTGGTACAAAGAAAATGACTGTAGTGTCAGCGATAAAGAATATTGACATTAATGCATATAAAATAGCATATGCATGTGGGCCAAAGCTAATGCTGGTTGAACTGCAGAAATTGAATTTACCAATTCCTGTATATGCCTTTTGCGAAGATTTTTTTGGTTGTGGTTGTGGTTTGTGTCTTGGATGTGCAATAATGTATAAAGGTGAGTACAAGAGAATCTGTGAAGATGGACCGGTATTTGACCTTAGGGGAATTGATTTCAATGTGTGAGATATTTGGTATAACATTCAAAAATCGGATTTTCATTGCATCGGGGGTTTTCGGTTTTGGCTTGAAGTACAAAAAGGTGACGAATAATGTTGGTGCAATCTTCACAAAAGGCATTACCCTTAAACCGAGAATGGGTAATCCACCACCGAGAATATTTGAGACCCCTTGTGGCCTTATCAACTGGGTCGGGCTGGAAAATCCAGGTGTGGACAAATTTTGTAAAGAGGTTTTGCCTGAGCTCCAGAATTTACGTTGCAAGATTTTTGTAAATGTGGCAGGGTTCAGTCTCGGGGAGTATGAGCAAATCGTCGAGAAGATTGGTTCTTGTGTGGATGGTTTTGAATTGAATATCTCCTGTCCTAATGTAGAAAAAGGTAGCGCGGCGTTTGGTCAGGATCCGAGAATTGCTGCATCCGTAGTCTCAAGGGTTCGAAAGAAGACATCCTTACCATTAATTGTGAAGTTGACTCCAAATTTCTGTGATCCCTTATTGATTGCAAGGGCATGTGTGGATGCCGGTGCAGATGGTATTTCACTCATAAATACACTTTATGCAATGGCATTTGATATAAATAAAAGAAAGCCATTGATCACTGGTGGGCTTTCTGGTCCAGCAATAAAACCTTTTGCCCTATATTGTGTGAACCGCGTGAAAGATTGTGGTGTTCCAATTATTGGCATGGGTGGTATTGTGTCAGGGAAAGATGCATATGAATTTCTGCTTGCAGGTGCATCTGCCGTGGCGATCGGCTCTGCAGTCCTTCGGGATCCGTATGCACCGTTACAGATTCTTAGGGAGCTAAAAAAACTTAAGGTTCGTATTCGTGATTCGTAAATCGTACTCGTAAACACTTAAGAGACATAATGAGGAACGAAAAAAAATGCATACGAACACGAAAAACGATTTACGAATACGTTTTTTAAAAAAAGGAAGGAACCTAAATGAATGAACATTTAATCGTTTCACTTGACCTGAATGATCTCAAAAAGATTAAAGAGATTGTGAACCAATTAAAGGGGCTGGTTAATTTTTATAAAATTGGTGCTATACCATTTACGTATTTTGGGCGTGAGGTTATTGATTTTTTGAAAAATGAAGATTATAAGGTTATGTTAGATTTAAAATATCATGATATACCGAATACAGTTGCTCGGGCATGTGAAGGTGCTATGGAAATGGGGGTCGATTTTTTAACATTGCATACAAGTGGTGGATTCTCAATGCTCGAACAAGCAGTAAAAGCAACACTTATGATTTCAAATATTAAAAAATGTAAAAAGCCAAAATTGTTGGGTATAACTGTTCTCACCAGTATTGATGAAGCATACTTTAAAGACTTGTTCGGTGATTTAAAAAGAAATCTGGATGAACAGGTGGTTTTTTTGGCTCAGCTTGCGCGCAGTGCAGGGTTAGATGGTGTAGTAGCATCTCCCATGGAGATCAGTTTGCTCCGTAAGGAATGTGGTAAGGATTTTTTAATAGTAACACCAGGAATAAGACCCAAAGACGAGACTATAATTGCTGATGACCAGGCACGCGTCATGACTCCGAAAGATGCAATAAAATCAGGGGTTGATTATATGGTCATTGGTAGACCAATTGTCAAGGCTGCTAAAGCTCGTGAGGCAGCAGAAAAGATTATTAAGGAGATTGAAAATGGATACAGAGAAATTACTTAGAGATTTAAAAGTTTTACTGGAAGGACATTTTTTATTGAATTCAGGTTTACACAGTAAATATTATTTCGAGAAATTTCGCATTCTCGAAAATCCGTATGCGACAAGCAAGCTTTGTGAAATGATCATAGATAAATTTCGAGACAAGGATATTGATTGGGTTATCGGACCTACGACCGGCGGCATAATCATAGCATTCGAGGTTGCCAGGCAATTAAATAAACTTGCTGGCTTTGCTGAGGAACGCGGAGGCAAAAGGATTGTCGGTCGAGGATTTGATATAAAAAATAAAAAAATTCTACTTGTTGACGATGTAATGACTACAGGAAAATCTGTTCTGGAAACTATTGATGCCATAAAGGATAAAGGTGGTGATATTATTGGCATTGCAGTTTTAATTGATCGCTGTAGTATTGAGTTGCCGTTCGAGTATTATGCTACATATAGAAAGGTTGTTGAAAATTTTCAACCCGATGATTGTCCACTTTGTAAAGGAAAAGTGCCGCTGAGTAAATTAGGAGGCCTGTAAATACCGGCACTTTTAAACTTTTTCTTTTTATCATCCTGGACATTAACTTTTATCTTTGTACCACTAATCGCTAAAGAGTACACTGATAATCTATTTCTTATTTCAGTTATTCTTGCCCTTTACAATACCGTAGTATTATTGTCGGCTACAATTTTTGGCCGTCTTGGTGATACACTGGGAAGAAAAAAGCTTGTTATTATTGGATTTCTAATTTCAGGAGTAGTCTTTTTTTGCCATAATTTTATTTGCGATATCCGATCGCTGCTGTTTATAAGGGGATTTGCTGGCATTGGTATGGGTATGATTCCAGGTCCGCTTGCCGCACTTGCCTGGGGTAGTTCAATCGGCGTATTCACGGCATTCGGCTCGCTTGGCTTTGCTGTGGCGAGTTTGCTCGCAGGAATTATGAAAAATAACCTTCTGATATTTACCACTTCAGCTTTTATTTGCCTAATTGGATTTGCGCTTGCCTTTTTTATTAAGGAGAAGCCAAAGAAAATAGCCGTGCCCTTATTTCCTTATAAAGTCATTTTAAAAAATCTAAATGTCTATTTACCATATTTAGTCAGACACAGTGCGGCTTCAGCTATATGGGCAATATTTCCGATTTACCTTGTATCACTTGGAGCAGGCAAGTTATGGATTGGTGTAATCTATGGCATAAATCCATTTATGCAATTCATATTCATGCTGCTGCTTGATCGTTTCAAGAGCTCCAAGCTCATAACTGTTGGGCTGCTCGCTTCAACATTAACATTTTTCGGATATGCAGTTGCGCCAAACTGGCAGTTCGTTCTTGTCCTGCAGGTTGTTCTCGGTTTCTCGTGGGCAAATCTTTATCTCGGTTCTATGAAGTACTTGCTTGAAAATAATACTGAACAGGCAACTGCAACCGGAGTCTTGAGTTCAATTTTTGGTCTGTCAGGTATTCTCGGACCACTTATTGGCGGTCTGATCGCAGTTCTTGGATTGAGGGTTTTGCTTTATTTCTCAACACTGGTAGCGTTAAGTGCATTTATAATCAGAATAAAAGGGGACAGACAACTTATATGTCAGCTTCGGCAATCTTGGAAATAATTAGTTAGTTGCCCTTTAAAAGTATCCTGTTCCCTTATAACTTCCAGAAACCCAAGATTGCAACGAGAATAAATCCTGCACCGGCAATAATTGCTCCTAACCAACTTAGGAGACACAGGCAAGTAACAATAACTCCGGCAATGAATACGCCGATTGTAATAACTAAAAAGGATTTTTTGAAGTCGAGTCCAAATAAAAATGCAATAAGGGCACCGGTCCAGGCACCAGTTCCAGGTAAGGGTATAGCGACAAATGCCAAAAGGCCTATTTCTTCATATTTTTCAATGACCTTATCACCTTTGCGTCTTGTTCTCTCAAAGAGCCATTTAAAGAAAATCCCCAATGGCTTAATTTTTGATAAAATTTTTACAATCGGTTTAAGCAGCCAGAGAATGAAAGGCACAGGTACGAGATTGCCGATAAAAGAGATTAGAAAAGCCTTTGGCCAGGCAATTTGAAATAGGTTAATTGCCATGGGCAAGGCACCTCTTAATTCAATAATCGGCAACATTGAGGTTAGAAAAACTGCAACCTCTGGACTCAAGCCTTTTGCAACCAGATCCTGTGGTGTCATATTACTCCTCGCTTCCTTCGCACAAACCAATCAATTGCTAAAAGACATAGTATTATAAAGTAGCTTATAGGTGAATCAAAGTTGATCTTTTTTAAAATATGTTTATTTTTTGGTATGGAAATTTTAAAGGTGTCCAATTCATCGACTGAATAGTATTTACCTCCTGTCTTCACTGACAGTGTTTGCAGGAATTCTTTATTAAGACCTTGCTCAATTTCAATTGGCATAGTTGATATGTTTATTTCCAACTCATTACTACTCAAACTTTCCTCATTAAGTTTGCCAGAAGCCTTAATCTTAAAATTACCACTCGTATCAGCAATAAAAGAAGCTTTATAGATTCCTTTATTATCTTCAAAAAATGGTATTCGCTTATTGTCAAATGCAATATAAAAATCACCTCCACCAACAAGTCTGAAATTACGGTCAAAACTTTGCAGGGTTAAATCAATTGTTTCGCCAATATTGTAATCCTTATGTAAAGATTTTAAAACTAAGCGTTTATTCTTACCTGCGGGTGATATGAATCTAATAATATCACCTATTAAGTATAATAATATATTCTTCTGTTTCATTCCCAGGTGGAGGAATTGCCATGTTCCTATATCTATGCCGTTGAACTGGAAAACTATACTTCTGCCAAAACTTCGGTAGGCAATAATGGGTAGATGATTTGCCTCGGCAATAATTACTGTATTTTCTTTTACTCCAGTTACCCTGTTTATGTAAGTAAGTGGAGGGTAATCATCACCTGGAACAAGACAAGAGAAAGGTTCAATAATTTTCATTTTATAATCACCTTTAATAATATACCCTGTTGTATTAATTGGTAGAATTTCACGCCAAAAGTGAGTGTGTCCCTGGATCGTGCCCATACATAGAATGCCCAATCCCTGTTGCACTAATTTCTCTATGTTATTCCACGGCAATTTACTGAGATTTATATTATCCAATATTAATACATTGAATTCATTTAATTCTGGTAGAGTTATTCGTTTCTGGTTTGTGCTCAAATTAAGATAGTTGTTTTTACTTATTTGTGCCAGCGAATGAAAATCAATATGATTATCTTGTTTAAGTGTTCTTAACATAAATTTTGTGTTAAATGATAAGTGTTCAGTATAGTAGAGAACTTTTATTTTCTTTTTGAGTGTATTAAATGAGAATTCAAATTCATTGTTTTCATATGTTTCCTCGCCAGGTTGAGGTGCCAGGTGTATGAAAAATTTCTCTTTTCCCAATTTAGACGCATAAACCCAGAAATCGATTTTATTCTTCGCCTTTATATCACTCAGAAAAAATGACTTAACTTGGTCTGCTTTTTCTTGGATTGACTTTAGTCGAATTCTGCCTTTACCACCTTCAAACCCCTGTGATTGGATAATCACCTCAATCTGTACTGAATCACCAAGAAATGCATATTCAGGATATAAGACCTCTATGATCGCCTGGTCTCTTTGTGATTCACTACCCACACCAAAGCAGTAAACAGGTATGTCTATATCTTCGATTATAGAAAGTGGAGATTCACCAAAATTATGATTTCCGTCTGAGATTAAGATGATTGCTGAGGGCTGAAGCTTATTAACCTTTGAGATTGCTCCGGTTATATCAGTGAACCTGCCACATGGCGAACCATGTTCAGGTATTGTTGTGAACAGACTTTCATTGAAAAAAAAGAGCGAATGAGGGAATTCTATTCTATCAATCTTTCCAACTGCGACCGGGAAATATCTTGTCATACTTGTAGAATAGTCGACTAATAGTACTGGCGGGTTGGTTTCTTTTTTTAATTTCACAGAAAAGACAAACCCGGTTATTAAAATATAAAGCAAAATTATAGCTAAAACGCGTAATGGCGCCAGAGCTAAAGTTTTGTAGTATAAAAGGACAGTTAATCCAATTGCAGCAATGCTAATTAATAAGACTATCAATATCCTTCTCTTCCAATTGTAAAATAATATTATTTACACTATCGACAGATACTTCTCCACTACCCGAATATTTACCACTGATTACTTCAATAGTATAGGGGAGAGAATCTCTGACTTCAAACGCAAAATTGCCCTGATCAACTGTGGTAATACCAATAGGATACTTTCTTTTGAGCACTGCAAGACCGGTTTTTACGAATGTGTCATTTATTTGTACTGTGCCTTTTAAATTTATTGGTTCATAAATAGTATCCGGTGTTATACTCGTTATGAAAATATTGATTGTATTACCACTTATGTCACGGGCACCTTTATTAATATAAAGATAATAGGTTGTGTCATAACTTAATGAATCATCTGGAATTTCAGGGATAAGACGACAGGCGCGAAGATTCTGCCACTCGGGTTTCAGATCCTTTTTAGGCAGAATATAAGACTTGAGAAACGTGGTGTCCATTGCCTCAGAAAAAATTACAGTGAATTCTTTATGATTTGCCCCTTTTGAATACTTGACTATCCAGGGAATGATTGTATCAGGTTTTGATGACCCGGTAAAGAATTTCTGAAAATTCCCTTTATTCTGGGCTGTATCAAAAACATAACCAGAGACTTCATATACTTTGTCAAATTGTATGTCAGTAATGGCAATTATCTCTGCAGCAGAAAGTGAAGGGTAAAGCGCCATTATTTTTAGAGTCTCTTCGTCGCTTATGATACTGAAATACTCTGGGTTTAGATTAATCGTGTCCAGTATTTCTGAGAATGTAAATAGTATTTGCCGATTATTTAATGCTGATACCTTTTGAAGTTTTGGATTCAACCGGTCCTTTGAAAGCGGTGAAGCCTTGTGAGCACAGGAAGCTAATATAACAATTGAGATAAAAACTGCGATGCCAACAAACGAATTACGATTGGCTCTCGCTCTAAGTCTGATCATGCCTAATTTTATTGTCTTTTATAAAAAAGTCAACACTCATTATTCTTACAGGTGTGGTTAGTAGGTTTGGGTTTGGAACCTGGAATTTATTGACTTAATAACTTCTCTATCTCTTTCTTTTTTCCATTCTTCACTACGTTTTTAAGGATAACCAATGATAGTGTTTTATAAATATCCAACAAGTTTTTATGTTTCTTTAAGGTATTTAGATGTTTTTTAATTATCTCAATATCGCCGCGCTCGAGTGGGCCACTTAATGCATTTTTTACGCTATTTATTTTAATATTATTTAATGTTTCTTCAACAAGGGGCATTACCACGTTCTTGATTTCTTTATTGCGCCAGTGTGTTGATTTTGCCATTTCATAAATTGCCGAAATTAACCCAACCATTAAGTTGGATGAGAAAACACCAATTAAGTGATGGTATATTTTCTGTTCTTTGCGTATTCTGTTAATGATAAAATATTTCTTTGCGAAGATTCTTTTTGCTATGTTTGCTGCCTGGGTATCTCCCTCGACAAATAGAATATATTTCTTTCTTGTAGGCGGGATTGAGATTTTCGGGAATGTGGCAAAGGGATGTACTGAGGCGCGGTAGATATTACGCGATTTTGGAAAGGTCGCACCAGGTAGCAACCCGCTGAAGTGAAAGATATATTTTTTACCCTTTATAAAAGGTATTGTTTTTTTATATGCTGCTAAAATCTGGTCATCTGGTGTTGCAAAAAATAAAGCCTGGCTTTTTGTGCACAATTCTTCAAGCGGCATATTCTCTTTAATGTGTAGTAATTTTAATGCTCGTTTTTCATTTTTTTTGTTAATATCATACACGCCAGTAATATGGTTATGTTTCTTGAGCAAATAGAAAATTGTAGTTCCAACCTTGCCACAGCCAATAAGACCAATTCTCATATAAGATTATACCATGAATAATGCACACGTCAAGATGATTTGTAAAAAATCACAATGACTTCTGATAGAAGCTACGAGGCTGGGAGGTTAAGAAGTTATGACCCTGAATTAAGTTCAGGGTCAGTTTCCTATCTTCATAACTTCCTAACTTCGTGTTTTGTTTAGACTTTGGGTAATTTGACATTTGACATTAATTTTCTACTGTTTACTTTTGAATTTAGTTGTACTAAATTCAAACATTTATCTGCGTCATGCTCTGCGGTATATCCACGTCGATATTATCCATAGATTCT
>SOIY01000192.1 GCA_004376785.1 Candidatus Stahliibacteriota bacterium
AAAATCAGATAGATAGAGCGACCTGGGAAAGGATGTTTTTACGTTGTCAAATCATGTCAACCATTTTCAATATTCTATATATCTTTATAGTAGTATAACCGTTGACAGACAGTAGAAATCTGATATAATATAATAATGACTATGGAGCGTTTAATTGTTGGTAGTTTGCAAACGAACTGTTATATTCTCGAGTCAAACAAAATTGGTCTTGTTATCGATCCTGGTGCTGAACCAGAAAAAATTATTAAAGCAGTATCCGGGCTCAAAATCCAACTTATCCTTGCCACGCACCAACATTCTGATCACATAAATGCTCTTGAAGAAATAAAAAAAGCCACCCACGCCAAGGCAGCAATTCATCATTTAGACTGGATTGATGGATTTGACATGAGGCTGGAACACGGACAGAGGATTCAACTTGGTTCCGAATATATCACGGTTTTACACACTCCTGGACACACACCTGGAGGATGTTGCTTCCTCACTGGCAATGATCTCTTTTCTGGCGATACTCTCTTTCCAGGAGGTCCAGGCAACACATCGTTTTCCGACGATGATGAACAGATCATTCTTAAAAGCATCAGAGAAAAATTGCTCAAACTTCCAAATGAAACCAAAGTCTATCCTGGACATGGGCTAGCCACTACAATTGGCCAGGAACGAGGACTATATTGAAAAAACATAAATTCCTAGGATTAACACGTCGAATTTCAAAAGAGTTGTTAAGTCTTTACTTCTTAGATTTACGTAACTCAATATTATCAATCAAATCTAAACTGGCAATAGAGATCGCACTATGTGACCGTGCATTAGACCTTGAAAATATGCGACCGTCAATTATTAGAGAACGTCTTTCACATGGTGATAGGATCTTTGTTGCCTATCATCGTTCAAAACCTGTCGCTTACCTCTTCACTACAACTACTGAATGCTGGGTGAGTGAAATCGAGGATAACCTAATCATTGGTTTAGATGAAATCTACCTTTATGATGCATACACACGCGCCGAGTATCGGGGGAATCGTATCTATTCCTGCCTCATAACCAGTGCCGCACAGTTTTTTAAGAAATTGTCTTATTCCAATGCCCTAATCTTCGCCACGAATTCGAACATACTATCGGCAAAGGGAATTGAAAGATCGAACTTTTACTGTTATCAGACTATACATTTCTATAATCTCTTTGGATTGAGGAGCTGGGATTACAGCAAAAGGAATAAACTTATCCAATCACGATTTAGTAATGAGATTTGAGAAAATGAGTCGCTGTTCAACTGTCTGGCGTGAATTATTTATTAATTCGCCAAATTCATCGCCATTTCTCAGCTATGAGTGGTTTTACGCCCTGTGTAACAATCTCTTAAAAACTGACCCTGAAGTGATGATTTTTCAGCAAAATGACAGACCTGTTGGTATCTTCCCTGCAATAATTGAGAATGGCACATTAAAATTCTTTGGGGATGAAAGGGTTACTGATATCATCGATATAATATACGTTCCAGGATATGAACGTCAAATCATTGAGGAACTGGCATCTTTCATCATAAGCAGGGATTTGCGCATAGACCTTTTCCCACTCGAAGGTAACAGCCCATTAATTGAATGTTTTCCTGAGCTTGTAGCTGATGTAATAACAGAACAAATTGATCTCTGCCCCATGCTCTCCCTCCCTGATTCCTGGGAAGGATATCTTAATAATCTTAATGGAAAATTACGTCATGAACTGAGACGCAAATTGAGAAAAGCGATTGGTGTTAAAATAAGAAGTATGGAACCTGAGCACATTGGGATTCTTTTCAAGTTGATGAGTGATTCAGATAGGAATAAGAAAAAGTTTCTCACGAGCGATGTGCGTGAATTTTTCAAAACTATTGCTAACTCTTTTTTTACAAATCGCTGGCTTAGACTTCGCGCTGCATACCTCGATACTCGACCCATCGGAGCAATCTTCTCATTCCAAACCAAGGATCGCATTTACCTCTACAATACTGGTTTTGATCCTGAATTCTATTACCTATCACCAGGTATTGTCACGATAGGATTAGATATCAAATCGGCAATTGATGAGGGTAAGAGATATTATGATTTCCTACGCGGTGGCGAGGATTACAAATTTCGTCTTGGGGCAAAGGAACGCTACACCATGAGGATACAAAGATGAGAATCTGTGTCATATCCTACCATTCATCCCCGCTTGAGCCAGCTGGTTCCGGTACATCTGGAGGGATGAATATCTTTATTACAAATCTGTATAAAAAACTCGCCCGGTCCTGCAAAATTGACATCTATGTTTACGGAAAAAAAAGCTGTGTCTTATTAGGTCCAAATATTGAAGTCATTCATCTAAATCACCAAAGCCTCGATAATTTCGCTGATGCGATCATAAATTACCATATTGACCGACAATATAATATTATCCACACCCACTACTGGCTATCTGGTATGGTCGGCCTACTTATGAAAAAAATGGTAAAAATACCCTGGTTACATAGCTTCCACACTGTAGAAATGTTTAAGGGCGCTGCTACAAACAGACTAAGAATTGAGATTGAGAAGGAGATAATCAAATCATGCGATTTCATAATCTCACCAACCTATCATGAAGCGTTGGTAATTAAAGAACTCTTTCCCAAATCACAAGTGATAACTATCCCTCATGGTGTGGACACCCGCAGATTTACTCCAGGCTCTGATGGAGATAAAAACCTCCTCTATGTTGGTAGGATCGATCCGATCAAGGGTCTTGATATATTAGTTGATGCATTACGACTTTTAAAGTGCGATGTGAAACTGAATATTATCGGTGGACCTTCAAAAGGCAGAGAAAATTATGAAAAGATTAAGTCGTATGCCAAAGGTCTCAGGGTCAATTTTATAGGCAGGGTGAGCCATAATCAACTCTCAGAACATTACCAAAAATCATCAATGGTCATTATTCCATCATACTATGAATCCTTTGGACTGGTTGGACTTGAGACAATGGCGTCAGCAAAACCAGTGATCGGTTTTGACGATACCGGATTATCAGAGACAGTTGGAAAGGATGCTGGAATCCTGGTGAAGAGAAATACACGCAATCTCGCTAATGCAATTGTTCATCTTATCAACAATCAGGTACTTCGCCACAACCTGGGTAAGGTCGGTCGGAAAAAGGCACTCTATTATGATTGGCACAATATTGCCAGCAGCTATTTTCTAACCTATGAAAAAATCATCAAAAAATAGACTGATCATAATGGCACATCCAGATGATCCTGAGTTGGCGTGTGGCGGCAGCATTGCACAATGGACAAAACATAATGTGGTCAATTACATCATTGTCGCCAGCGGTGAAAAGGGAACCTGGGATAAAAATGATTCATCTTTCAGGATCGCAATAAAGCGGGAAGAGGAAACAAAACGAACTGCCAAGTTTCTCGGGGTGAAGAAAACCATCTTTTTACACCAACCCGATGGTGAAATTGAAATAGTAAAAACTTTAAAACTTGAACTCGCTGCCCTAATCAGACATTTAAAACCTCATACAATTGTCACCCATGATCCATGGTGTCGACAGTTCCATCCTGATCATCGTGCAACCGCCTTCGCAGTGATCAATGCTATTATGATTGCGCGGGATTGGCATTTCTACCCTTTTCTTCATGAGATCGGACTCTTTCCGCACCGTCCTCAGGAATTACTCCTTACTCCGACTGATAAACCTACTTTTATAAATGATATTTCCGCTACTATTAAAAAGAAAATCAGGGCAATAAGAATTCACAAAAGTCAGCTGGCACAGCTTCCTAACTGGGAAGAACGAATTAAAAAACGCGCAGAGATTGATGGTAAAGCCGCTGGATATAAATATGGCGAGGGTTTTTACAAAATGTACCTGTAGTTTCTGAACCATTAATCAAGCAAGAGAAGAATGAATGGTTAAAAAAATTAAATAATGTAGCATTAAGTTTAGATGCCTTTTTCCCATTTCGAGACAATATTGATAGAGCGAGCCGCAGTGGGGTAAAATATATTGTGCAGCCTGGTGGTTCAATCAAAGACGAAGACATAATAAAGGCAGCAAATAATTATGGAATGGTTATGGCTATTTCAGAAGTACGACTTTTCCATCATTAATTAAGGTCAGATTATCAAGGATGTCCAATGTACCACAAAGAATGCAAAGGCTACCCAGCAACAAAATATTATACCAACACCTTGTAATATACTAATTTTTAAATATAATACCTGATGGACGCATCCATTCCATATCTTGGTGAAGGCTTTTCTCTTTTTACTGCTGTAGTCTGGGCATTAGCAGTCATTCTGTTCAGAAAAAGCGGGGAAACAGTTCACCCCCTTGCCCTTAATACTTTTAAAAATTTGCTGGCATTTGTTTTATTCATCCCAACTATATGGTTTTTTGGTGAAACATTATTTCGTCCGGTCCCTGCACATATCTATATACTTTTGCTGTTAAGCGGTGTTATTGGTGTAGGTATTGGTGATTCACTTTTTTTTAAAAGCTTAAACCTGCTCGGCGCCGGACTAACCGCTATTGTCGATTGCCTGTATAGTCCTTTCATAATCGGACTATCTATTATCTGGCTCAGGGAAAGCCTGACCTTTGTGCAAATTATAGGTGCGCTTTTAATTGTATCTGCAATATTGATTGGAACCGGCATAACAAAAAGCGAAGGAATCAGTCGAAAAAACCTGGTCCTGGGAATCTTTTATGGAGTACTGGCGCTTGCCTCCATGGCAGTGGGCATTGTCATGATAAAACCTCTGCTTGCTCACTCTCCTCTATTGTGGGTAATAGAAATTCGTCTATTTGGCGGTCTTATAGCCCTGGGAATAATTCTTTTATTCCATCCGAAACGGCGCAAAATCATCTCTTCAGTCTTTGCAACCCATAGCTGGTCCTGTACAATATCAGGTTCATTTCTCGGTGCGTATGTAGCAATGTTTGTCTGGCTGGCTGGAATGAAATATACCCAGGCATCAATTGCATCGGCATTAAATCAAACAAGTACCATTTTTATATTTATCTTTGCGGCACTCTTTTTAAAAGAACCGATAAATCTGAAACGCACAATAGGAATTATCCTTGCTTTTATTGGTTCTTTCCTTGTGTTATTTGGATGATAAGTTTTGATGTAGCGTGAGGTTTTCTAAAAAAAGTTAAAAATCTGTATATTATCTATTCGAACAACGCCTCAACAAAGGCATGGGGATCGAATTCTATAATGTCCTCTATATCCTCACCAATTCCAAGGTAAAGGACAGGTAATTTCAATTCATTACAGATTGGGATTATTGCCCCACCTTTTGCAGTCCCATCAAATTTAGTTAAGATTAAACTATTAACGCCAGTTTCCTGGGTAAAGACACGCGCTTGCTGAATAGAATTCTGCCCCAAATTAGCATCAATAGTTAAAATATTCAGGTCAGGACCTGTTGGCTTCAATTTTATAATGACGCGCCTTATCTTTTTCAATTCATCCATCAAATCGCTTCTAGTATGTAATCTTCCGGCAGTATCGATCAAAATGGTATCAATCGATTTTGCCCGCGCCTTAGAGATTGCATCAAAAACTACGGCTGCTGCATCCTGACCTTTTTGCGAAGCAACGATCTCCACACCTGCTCTTTTTGCCCAGATTTCCAACTGTTCACTTGCCGCATCGCGATATGTATCAGCACAAACAAGAATTACTTTTTCTTTTTTGCTATAAAGATTTGCCAATTTCGCAACAGTAGTTGTTTTTCCCGAACCATTTACACCACTTACTATAATTATTAAAGGTTTGTTATTTTCAATTAAAGGTTTGGGCAAATCTAAAAGATTGATAATTTCATTCTTCAATGCTCCGGTTAAATCACCACTCTGCTTTATCTTTTTTAGTATAACCTCAGTATATTTAGCACCAACGTCTGCTCGCAGCAAGATTTCTTCAATATCGCTGACACACGCACCTTTAGTGTGTGAAAATAATTCTGTTGCCTTACTGAGTGCTTTCTTGAATCTATTAAACATCATTAAATCTGAATACGGAGATTACTCTAATGAACCAATCTTTTCAAGGTCAGCGAGTTTTGCTGAAATGATCTTGCTCTGCCCGGGTTTTTCCATGGTCAAACCATAAAGGTAATCTGTATATTCCATGGTTGCCCGATTATGGGTAATGATAACAACCTGCGTTCTTTGCGAAAGGTCTCGCAAAAATTTATTGAAACTGACGACATTCACATCGTCGAGAGGTGCATCAATTTCATCAAGTATGCAAAAAGGCGCTGGTTTAACAAGATAAAATGCCAGAAGCAAACTTATTGCCAAAAGCGTTCTTTCCCCACCTGAGAGTTGATTAATAGTTTTTAGCCGCTTGCCTTTCATACGAACAACAATATCAACCTTTGAAGTCAAAGGATTGTCAGGATCGCTCAAAACCAAATCTGCGGCACCACCTTCAAAGAAATTTGAGAAAACAAAATTGAATTCCTTTTTCACCTGTCCGAAAATATCGACAAATCTTTCACGAGCACGCGTATTGAGTTCTTCAATTGAGTTTAACAGACTTCTTCTTGCCGTAATAATATCGTCACGCTGTTCAAGGAATTCATCGAGTCTTTTCTTCTCATTTTCATAAAGTTCTAAACTCAATGGGTTAACCTCTCCCAGTTTTTCTAATTTTCCCTTTATCTGTAATAGTTTTGCCTCAGGCTCAGGAATTTCTTCCTCTGGAATATAATCCTTAAGATTAACTTTAAAGTCCTCTTGTGCTCTTTTTGCTGTTTCTTCCTCCTTATGGTTAAGTTGAAACGATTCATATTTAAGTTGAAGCACAGTATTTTGTATCTCCTCATGGATTTTCTGCTTCTCTGCGAGTTGGTCAAAAATATTATTTATGCTTTGCGTGATCTCCTCAATGACCTTCTCGGGCAAAAGTGCTTTAATATCAGCTTTCTTTTTTATTTCTGAATCCAATTTCTCTTTCAATGATAGTATTTGGGCTTGAAATACATCAAAAGCTTTTGCTGCAGTATCCTGTTTAAGAGTGCCAATTTCCAATTCAACAGTTCTGACTTCGTTCTTTAGCTGATCAATGGCTGACACAATACTGCTGCGCCGTTCTTTAATTGCAACTAATTCCATCCTTCTTTCATTGAGAATAGAATTATATTCTTCAACCTCTTTTTCTGTATCTTGGCTCTTTTCAATCAAATCATTTTTTTCATCTTCTATCTCTCTACTTTTATTCTTTGTCTTCTCAGTTTCTTTCTCAATCTCTTTTATCTGTGTTACGAGTATCTCGTTTTCTTTTATTAAAGAGTTCCTGTCCGTTTTAATATTTTCATATTCCTGTACTATCTTTTCTAAATTTCGTATCAATTCGTTCAATTTTAACGAGCACTCTGATTTTTTAACATTTGCTGTAAAAAGTTGATTTCTCTCTTCTTCGATATTTTTTTTAATTACATCCATTTCCGACAGCAATCTTTTCTTCTCTTCATTAATGAATAGTATTTCATTATTTAAAGTTTCGAGCTTTTTCTTGTATTCTTCAAGACTTTGATTTATCTTAAAATATCCGATTTCGCCTTTTTCAATAATTATCATTCCATTCTTAAAAAGAATACCGTTTCGCGTAACAAATCCACATTCAGGATATTTTTCTGTAAGGTCATTAGCCTGGCTAAAATCATCAACCAGGAAATAATTGTTTATGTACTTCTGAAGTATCTTTTGTGACGACTTAATTTGCACAAATTGCGACACTGAAGAAAGCCCTTCAGCAAACTCCATAGAATCTTTGTCTTTTACAACAGCCCTGGTATTAATAAATCCAAATCTACCCTCTGGTAGTTTATCAAAATCCTGTGAATTATAATCATCGAGAAGATAGAAACTTAATATATCACCAAGACAAATATCAACAACAGATTCATAGCCCGCAACTACCTTAATATTATCTCTGAACAATCCCTGACACCTTTTGTCAAATCTCTCTTCAATTTCACGGACACCACCCTTTTCCTTAAGACGACGGGTCAACGTATCAATAACCAGTTTACAGTCTTTTAATACCTCCTGTCTATTGTTTAAATCAACCTCTAAATCCACAAGTTTTTTTTCACTTTTCACCAGGCTGTCATTAGCCTCGTCTAATCTTTTAGCCATTTCCTCTTGATGGCTAACTATTCCATTCAATTCTTCTTCTAATTGTTTTCTCGTCCTCTGTTTCTTTTCGATCTCTTCTTTTTGGACACTATATTCCCTTTTAATCCGGGTTAACAATGTTTCTTTATTATCTTTTTCAAATTGCAGCTTCGTAATATTTTGTTTATATCCTCGAATTTCAGTTAAAAAATCTGTTATTATCTTGGTTTTTTCTTGCAAGCCATTTTTCAAAGTAAAATACATATTATTCTTAATTTCAAGTTGTTCCTGCTCCTCACGCACACTGGCTTCCATTGTTTCTATTGAACTTACAATCTCCATTTTTCTACGTTCGTATTCAGCGAGTCTTTTTTCATTATTCTTCAATATTTCCTCTTTCTCTTTAATACTTGTAATCGTTCTCTCATTAGACAGAATAATCTGCTTTGCCTCTTCTTCCCTTTCTGTAATATCTTTCCGCAGCCGCTCAACTACTTCGTCGATAGCAACTACCTGGTCGAGTGTTTCTTTTTTCTTAGCTTCAATCTGCGCCATCTCATTCTTTAACCTCTCCCTCTCCTTTTCCAACCTCTTTATCTCCTGTAATATTGATTGTCCATGTGTATCTTTACAATTAATCTGTTCCTGAATCTTATTAAATTCTTCCAATGTTTTATCATGTTCTTTCTTCAACGTGAAAAGGGATAAAAGCTTATACTCTTCCTTTAATTCCTTATATAATTTTGTTTGCCGAACCTGTCTCTTTAATCTTCGCGATGACCTCTGCATTTCGTGAATGATATCCTCAAGTCGTAGCAGATCCTGTTCTGTAGACTCCAGACGTCTCCTGGTCTGTTCCCTACGCTCCTGGTACTTAAGAATACCTGAAACATCACTAAACATCTCCTTTGTATCACCATGAATTATCTTTTCTATCTCAGAAAGTTCCAGAAAAGAATAGGTTAGTGTTCCGGAGTTTAAAAATAATGCCTGTATATCTTGCAGCCGGCATTTGACTCGGTTCAAAAAAAATTCACTTTCGCCCGATTTATAAAAACGCCGTTTAATCTCAAACTCCCCACCAAATTGAGGAAAGTAATCCGCATTATCAATAGTAACGGAGACTTCAGTAAAATTTGCATCATCTTTTGTATCTGGAGAGACGTATATAAGATCCTCAATTCTCTCACACCGCAATGCCTTCATACTCTGTTCACCAAAGACCCATCTAAGTGCATCAAAGATATTTGATTTTCCACTACCATTAGGACCAACAAAAGCGGTTATACCTGCATTTAAAGGAATCTTTGTGTCTTTAGGGAATGATTTGAAACCGTATAACTTTATTTCTTTTATCTTCATAACGTCAAATATTTCATGGGTGATTATCCTGCGTAAATACTATATTTCTTCTCGTAAATATATCTCTCGTTCTAAATATGGATGGTAATCGCTCCACTCCTTACCCATCCCCTTATTCTTTCTTAATTCCTCATTCATCATCTCAACCTTAGAATCAAGATTATCAATAAAATGCAGAATTAGTGCCTCTAAGAACATTGGTTGTTTTGGTGAACCCCATTCAACTTCGCCATGGTGAGACACAATCATATGAAGGAGCTTTGCTCTAAGACCTTGAGAGAATCGAGGAATTCTGTCGATCTTTTCTGCAACCATTTCATAGCCGATTATAATATGACCAAGCATCTTTCCTCTGGTAGAAAAATCAATTTTTTTTGTATAAGTATATTCATAAATTTTGCCGACATCATGTAGTATACCGGCTGTTATTAGTAAATCAAAGTCAAGAGATTTGTAAACAGACGGAATATTCGCCATCAATTCTAAAATATGGAGTGTGTGGACTGCCAGACCACCAAGATAAGCATGGTGTGCTCTTTTTGCCGCAGGCGCAAGCCGAAATTTTTCTGCAAATACCTTGTCGTCAAAAAAAGAATCTAACAAATTTTTAAGGTAAGAATTGCTAACCCCGGCTCGAAACTTATTAATTTCAGTCATTACTTTATCAATATCTTCATCGCTTTGACGAAGGAAATCTTTTGGGTCAATTTCATCTTCAGAAATACGTTCTGCTGAATTTACGGTTATTTGCAACCTGTCGTTATATTCAGTTACAGTACCGGCGATAAAAACAAAATCGCCAACCGACAGCACATTTAAACTTTCAACAACATTGTCCCAGGCAATCCCTTCAATACTTCCACTTCGATCAGTAAATTCAAGTATCGCAAAAGAACCGCCATCTCTTTTTTCCTTTAGTATCTTCTTGGATATTATAAATTTCTCTTTAACTATTTGGCCAGACTTTAATTCGTCTACATACTGACTTTTCATTTAATTTAAATATCCTGCCTTAGATTTTGCCTTCTTTATCGTTGTAGTCAATTTGTTACTTTATTTCTTTGGTGTCTCTAAGTGTAAAATCTTCTTCTTAATCAAATCCAACTTATCGTGTAAGGTACTTTCTTCCTTCTTCTCTGCTTCTAACGCACTTCTTACTTCTTCTCTTTTCTGAGACAGTAAGGATGTTTCTTTGTTCAATCTCTGTTCTTCTTCCTTTAATTTTTTAAGACGATTGATTAGTTCGGCTTCGGTTTCCTTCAATTTCTCTATCGATTGCATTACAGGACTCAATTCCATCTCTTTCTTTTTCGCCTTATAATCACTATCCAATTTCTGAAGATTTTGTTTAGCCTTCGTTATTTTATCTTTCAGTTCATTAACTTCTTGCTGTGCTTGTTCTTGTGCTTTTCTCAACGATTCAATTTTCGGCGAGAAAACCTCTTCCTGTCGTTTGTTAATATTTTCTATTATCTTTGCTTCCAGATTCCGTTGCATTGCAAACATAATAAAGAATACGATGATTCCAACCGCAACGCCAACACCCAAAATCATAGGGTTAGATTCGCTTGAAACTCTTAAGAGAGGAATTTCTGGTTTAGCTCCAAAGTATAATACTCCGACTGTAGTGTTACCTATCTTAATGCTAAACCCACCTTCAAAAATACCTTTTTTTTCTACTACCACACTTGAGCCCGATTTCAGAAGCGTTGAATTATAGATTTTACCTATAATATTAGAGTCGCTTGATGCAATAATCTTATTTTTAGCGTCAGTGAAATGAATATAAGTCAACTCTGGCTCATCGCGACGGAATCGAACAATAATCTCATTGAGATTTGCGTATTCGTCCATAATAATGGCATCTTCAACAAATGTTGCATGTGCGATTAAATTACCAACACTGGTAAATCTTTTTACCAATACATCCTTAAGTGCTTCACTACTGCTGGCTGTTTCGCTAGCGAAAAACTTTGGACTGAGAAAGAAGAAAACTGAAAGAAGAATGATTAAAATCAGTGGAACTATAGAAAAGGTTACTCTCGACATTTATCCTCCTATGCTTACAGATATTCTATGACAGCCCCCAAGATCAAAATAAGGGGAATAGCTGTAGTTAACACAAATCGCGTCTTTATTTACTGCAAATCCTACAGTTAATCCCGCGAGAAAGTCAAAACCACTACTTCCTGTTTGTATCGAAGAAAGCAATGTATTATATGAAGCTTTCAAATCAAAACTTGAGATAATGGAATATGAACCGCCAATCCTTAAACCAAAATTCATCAAGGCAGGCTTTACTATATCTAAACCAACCCAACTATCAGTAAATCGTTTAATTACTCCAATATTAATCTCGTAAGGAAATGATTCATTCGATTCAATATAAGGTTTTATACCAAAACCAATATTTTTTACTGCTAAGCCAATTTGAATTTCAGGTTCTGGGAATATATATATAGCGCCTATATCCACACCTGCACCAATGGAATTGAGCGTATCAATATTTGCGTATACTCCTTTAACTGAAATACCAAATCCAATATCTTTGTAAAAAAATCCTTTTCCCACATTTAAATCTATGAAGTGAACACCAAAACTGCCCTCTTCTATTCCCAGCTCATCTGTCTTTTTCATTGTCCCACCATAGAAATACCGAATACCTATGCCTATCTGATCATGTTCATATCCCAGATATCCGAAATGAGTGTCACAAATATAGTTAAGATATGAAGCAGAGTAATACGAACCTAACCCATATGCTAAACCTGCGGGATTATAGTGTATACTGTAACCGTCACCAAATTGGGCATACCCCATTCCAACCCGATGTGCAACTGGGTCAACAGACAAATGCTCAAATCCTATGTTGGCAACCAAAAGAAATATAATTATTGACATTAAACCTCCAACGCGAATATTATATTAATTATAATAGGAATGTCAAGGACTTTTTGGGTTTATAATCTCAATAATGTGCGGTAACAGTTTATGTCTATTATTAAAAATATTATTGACTATTTTTGCAATTATTAGCCCTAAAGCAAAACCAATTAATCCTAAAATTATCGAATGGATTTCACTGTATCGAGTTCCAATCAATAGCCCTATCAAACCTAATATGACTGGTAAGCCAAATAATAAAAATATGGCTATCAATTCAGACTTTGCAGAAATTCCAATATATACCTCATCATTGACCTCTGCACCAATGCTATTTTTAACCCTGATAATTCTAATGTCGCCTGTTGGCCGACACATATTGCCATAAGGACAATCCTTGCATGCCTCACCCGGTTCAAGGCTGACTTTTGCCACTGAACCTGTTATTTCAACAATTCTTCCTTTTTCTTTCATGAAAAAGTTTTTATTAAATCCACCCCCACACCAATCTATCGTTGTGGGGCAGTATCGCTAAGAAATCAATCTTTTAAAATTTAAAACGGCACTATTTAACTAAATCTCGTAATTCAGTAATACCTCCTCTTTGTCTTACTTCTTAAAAGGTTTAATCTTTATTATAAATAAAAGTTAAACCCGGCAAAATTTTTCTTTTTATCTCAATGCGTAAGCCTTGTGCCAACCCAATTCTTTGACTGAAAGAATTCCGCTATTAAAAAGGCGCAATTTTTGTACAGGCGATTTCTGTTTTAATTTAAGTACGATTTTTTGGGTATCTTTATATGCTATTTCACCACAGTATTGAGCGCCATCAAGCATTTTGACTTCGTATAAATGTAAGACCTTCATACTAAATGCTCCTTATTAGTTTGGTATTGGCTGCGGTGGAGCTTGAGGACCAGTCTCTGGTGGTGGCGGTGGTGTAGCAGAACCATCTGCATACATAACACCCGGGCTTAGGGCATTAATAATCGCTCCAATAACTGGAGCGTCCTGTTTAATACTACTGTTCTGGGCAGCAATTTGTAACACGCCACCGAGCAATAGCATTATTATGAGACATGTTAAGAGTTTCTTCATTTTACTCTCCTTTTATTTTATTCAGCCAGAGGCTGAATAGTTGGACACTGTTGTCCAAAGTCTGCCTGTGCCGTTGGCACATAGACAGACCTGATTTCGGGTCTGGCAATAAACAAAAAGCGCATTTACCTGCATCAAGCAAATAAAAATACATTTTTATCTCTATCTCAATGCGTAAGCCTTGTGCCAACCCAATTCTTTGACTGAAAGAATTCCGCTATTAAAAAGGCGCAATTTTTGTACAGGCGATTTCTGTTTTAATTTAAGTACGATTTTTTGGGTATCTTTATATGCTATTTCACCACAGTATTGAGCGCCATCAAGCATTTTGACTTCATATAAATGCATAACCTTCATTTTGCACTCCTTTTTTAATTAAAATATTCTTCAATCCTAATCTCTCAAGCCACGTCCTTACCTGAAAATACAACATACAAACAAATTGTTCTGTATGCCTACACAGTTTATCTAACCTGCATTATTCATATTAATCGTCATCTCCGATGTTCTTGACTTTAGGAACTGAATTTCTCAGGCTTGAGCAAGAATACATATTCATATTATATTATAATCAATAGTTTTATCTTTGTCAATATAATATTTGCAGTTTTGTTTATACTTAAGTCTTTTAGTAACTTATAGCGTAGTAATCCTAATTTTTAACTACAATTATATAAAGGATCGTAGTTAAAATTAGAACAAAACAAAGAAACAGCAGAGAATTTTTTTCTATTCAAGGGAAGTCGAAGCTGGTGCCTCGGCTTATAAAAAGGTTCTGTATTATATTTACCAAGATCTAAATTCAAAAAGATATCCACAATCCCGGGGTCAAACTGTGTTCCGGCAACTCTTTTCAATTCTTTTTTGACTTGCTCCTGGGCTAAACCCTTACGATATGGCCGGTCTTCGATCATTGCCGAATATGTGTCGCACACAGAAAGGATTCGTGATTGTATAGGGATTTCTTTTCCTTCCTTACCAAAAGGATAGCCTTCGCCGTCCCATCTTTCATGATGATACAGTATCCAATCCTGAATAGGTTTTAGATTGAAAACAGGTTCTATTATTTTGACACTATGACCTGGATGTTTTTTGATTACACTCCATTCTTCTGTGGTTAAATAACCCTTTTTCTGAAGAATCATTTCAGGAATTGCAATCTTACCAATGTCATGAAGCAATCCAGCAAATTCAATCAGGGTTAATTCTTTTTCTGTAAACCCCATTGCCCTGGC
Source organism: Candidatus Stahliibacteriota bacterium (assembly GCA_004376785.1). Lineage (GTDB taxonomy): Bacteria > Hydrothermota > Tepidihabitantia > SM23-42 > SM23-42 > SOIY01. The sequence continues at coordinate 14,718 of SOIY01000192.1, forward strand.
GAGTTTAACTGATAACTCCGCGACCTGTACTGAATGTCCTCTCGTATAAAGATCTCTAATTTCTATTGCCTCTACCAGAGCACGCACAGATTCAAAATTCGATTCCTGAATTCGACTGAGAAGTTGTGTCCTGTCCAATGTTATTGCTATCTGGTCACTGACAGCATTGATAAATTCAATTTCCCTATTAGTAAATCGCCTTGGTTTTTTGGAATAAAATGTCAATACACCTATTGGTGTATTACCATTTATAGTAATTGGTGAAGCCATATAAGAAATGAATCCTTCTTTCTTCAATGTCATTAAGAAATCCTCATCTTCATCAGCAGCAATTTTTGAAATAATAAGGGGTTTTCTGTTATCTATAACTGAAGTTATAAAACCATTACTACTTGATTGAATATATTTTTGCAACTTTTTACTAATATTATAGGACACAATGGCATTAAGTTTATTCTTGTCCTTGGTAACAGTAAAAACTGCTGCTGCATCTGTATTGAGTGTTGTACTCAATTTATCAATAATGGCATTCAAAACGCCTTTATGACTCAGGCTTGAAAGCATAACACGATCAATATCGCGCAAGGATTTTAAATATGTAATGTGCTGGCTATAGTGCATATATATCTTATAAACGAAAAAGATACCACTAACAAGCACAATACTCCCTATAATCCAGGGTACTAAGGATAATGGTATTATATTCATTTCATTCATCACTTCATTTAAAAGCAAAATCTGTGCCAGGTGTAATTGTCTTGAAATTTCGGGACTTTTAATGAAATTTCTTTTAAAATCGACCCTAAAAGTGTGCCATTTTGGCACACTTTTATGTATAATTGGCAATCTATTGTGATTATTGCATTTGCCAGAGAGTTAGTGTGCCATTTTGGCACACTTTTAGTGTTTACGATTTTAAAAAATGAAAATTCTCAGTATTATTATGGATTAATAGTAATTGTGCCGTTATTTACAATATTATAGTCCTTAATATATCTATGAAGACTTCTTCTCCCAATGCCAAGTAACTCAGCTGTCTTTTTTATATTCCAGTTAGCCACATTTAGCGCTTCAATAATTGCTTCTTTTTTAATCTCTTTTAATGGAATAATCTCTT
>SOIY01000112.1 GCA_004376785.1 Candidatus Stahliibacteriota bacterium
GCCTTCGTTCCAGGCAGCTCATCTGTATTCATCGTCTTGACACAACGTGTATTCTGTATAGTATTATATAGTGCGTTTTCACAAGACAACATTTGCCATTATCAATTCCCACGCAGCATATGGGGAAGCAGGTAAAAAATGGGTGCATATTTTAAAATATCTTAAGAAGAAGGGTTTTAAAGTGACATGGCAATTCACCAAGAAAAGATTTCATGCATATGATATTGCCAGGGATGCAGTAAAAAAAGGCGCAAAACTAATAATAAGCATTGGTGGTGATGGAACCTTTAACGAGGTTGTAAATGGTGTTTTATCTCATGTCCCGCAATCCGAATGTATTCCCGAGCTTGCAATAATACCTATTGGAACGGGTAGTGATTTTTCAAAGACTCTAAAAATTCCGAGGGATTACAAATCAGCCATTGATGTTATTAAGAATGGAAAAACAAAATTGATGGATGTCGGTAAGGTAATCTTTGAGACTGATATTAAAAAATGGAAACGCTACTTTGCCAATGTGTTTGATGCCGGGCTCGGTGGAAGTGTGGTAAGGATTGCGAACAGAACACCAAAAACCCTGGGAGGATTTATAACCTTTTTATTTTCGAGCCTCACAGCTTTATTAATATTCAAACGTATGAAATTAAGGATCTGGGTTGATAAAAAGTTAGTAGATAAAGGATTGATAACAATCATTGGAGCTGCAAATGGACAGATTTTTGGAGGTGGTATGCATATAGCACCAATGGCATTGACTGACGACGGGATTCTCGAGTTTCTCTATGTGAAGAATACTAATACATTTAAATTTCTTGCACATGTTTTATCCAAGGTCTATGATGGTGAACATCTGGGATATCATAATGTCCATCATTATCGGGGAAGAGAATTAAGGATTGAGTGTGATAAAGTGTGTCTTCTGGATATTGATGGTGAAGAGGAGAAGGCAAAAGAGGTAACAATATCAATAATTCCAAAGGCGATAAAGGTCAAAGTTCCATATTAAAAGTAGACATAATGATAAAAAATAGAAAGATTTTCGACGAGGAGATTAAGTAGGATTATTTATACAATCTTTTTCTTTTAATATATTTATAAACTTCCTGGGGTACTAAATATTGAATATTACGGTTTTGTTTAATTTTTTTTCTTATTGAAGTGGATGAGATATCAATGAGTGGCGAATGACTGATTAAAATCTTACTGGAAAAACGGCCGCTTTTATTTATTATATAATTTGGTCTGGGAACAACGATTATTTCACATTCCTCGAATAATTCCTCAGGGGTTTTCCAAGTCTCAATCTCCAGCCATTGATCACTGCCGATTATGAGGTATATCCTGCCTTTGATTTTCTTTTTTAATTCTTTTATAACCTCAATTGTATAAGTCTTTCCAGACATTTTTTGTTCAAGGGCACTAATAAAAAATTTTTTATTTTTCTTTATTACCAGTTCAATCATTTTATATCTGATATTATAAGCTGAATATCTTGATTTATGTGGTGGGTTACCAGCTGGAATAAAGATTATTTTATTAAGATTAAACTCCTCTAATACTGATTGAATAAT
>SOIY01000161.1 GCA_004376785.1 Candidatus Stahliibacteriota bacterium
GCTTAAATCATACAAATAGGCAGATGCACCTGAAGTTTTGAATTCATCGAGTTGAGTGCCCAGGATGTTTAAGTACGAAACAATTAGTTTTTCTTCATCCGTATCATGGCTCACAGCAATATGTGAAAAGAGAACCCAAACCCTTTTATTTCCTTTAAGTTTTTTCAAATCTTCATAGTATTTATTTAGATCATCTCTTGCTTCGATACCTATAATATAATCATCAGTATAATCAAATCTACTTGAATAGTATTGAAAGGCATTTAATGATGCATAGTATACATATATTACATCTTCTTGTTCATGGTGTTCATTGAGATAATACATTACTGGACGCAGTTCCTCTGGAGCACGTGGTTTTATTAAGCGGTAGCCAGCCAGTATCACAGGTTGGATTAAAAGAATGCAAACCAATGCTAAGCCAAGGAGACGTGAATTCTGAGCCATTTTTCTTTGTATATAATCTATACCCTGAGCAATGATAAGAATCATGCATGGAGTAATGAAGAGTAAAAGTCTTCCTTCAAAAGGATATTTGTGTAAACCTGAGGCGAATAGTGTTAATATTATGGGTAATATTAAAATCAATAATATTTTTCTTTTTTTGTAGAACATAATAATACAACCAAAGAAAAATGATAAGACTGCCAAAAATAATTCATACATGGATAATCCAACCGGGAATTTAAAGGTGCGTAAAAAGACATAACCAAACCACTTTATGTCAGATATAGAGGTTGGCGGAAACGGCATAAAGCTGTGCTGCCAGAAATCTGACAGGTTTTTGTTTATGCTCAATGATTCGAGTGATATAAAATAGTTAATACAGAGACTCGTTGTTGCTATTATACTGGCAATACATAGCCACATAAGGAATTTCCAGTCTTTATTGCGAATTATAGTAAACAGCAGAACCATTACGCCAGCATAAAAAGTAAATACAGCAGGGTGTGAAAACCAGAATGAAATTGCACCAACAAATCCAAACAATAGGATATATTTATTTTTAAAATTTTTGATAATATTAATAGTAATTAATATCAGTAATAGAGTCAGAACAACATCACATGAATATTGTTTAACCTCAGAAGCAAAATAGATTAAATGGTCACCAACTGCAAAAAGGATAAGGGCAATAGGAATTGCTTTGTTGTTTATTGTTTTCTTTGCAATTTCAAAGAATAAGAATAAAGAGATTATACCGGCAATTAATGGGAGAATGCGCATAGCATATTCATTAGTGCCGAAGATATTTGTTGCAAATTTCTGCAGGATTAAGAATCCAACAGGTGCTGCCTGCACATAATCTAAGGGTTTGAGTAGTTCTGAATATGACCGCTGTACAATATTTAGTGCCAGGGCTGCCTCACCTTCTGTAAGTGAGCGGTTGTAAAGAAACTGGGCAATCCTTAAAATAATCCCGATACCAATTATTATTAAGTGTACTATTTTTGAAGAAAATAAGGGAATTTTTGAGATTCGGTTTTCCAATTTTTCTAAGATATTATCATTATTTTTCATTAGTTTCATTATAATAGACAAAATCCTTAAGTCAACCCTAAATTACTA
>SOIY01000297.1 GCA_004376785.1 Candidatus Stahliibacteriota bacterium
AACCCCCATATAAAATATTCTACTAAAATATGCGTATATGTCAATACATTTGGATGAGATTTCTGAAAAAGACCAGAAATCTCTGTAATCTTTCTGTTATCACCGTAATCTTGAGTAGGGTTTAGTGATTAGAATTTAGAGATTTAAGAAATCTACTCTTCCAGTATTTTTTCTAAAGACCTCTTCAGGGTTTCAATGTCAACCTTTGTCACAAGTTTGCTTTTACTGGCAAATGATATTTTACCTGTTTCTTCTGAAACTACTATACATAGAGCATCACTTTGTTCTGAAATGCCAAGTGCAGCGCGATGCCTTAAGCCGTATCTTCCACTAAGAACTGGATTTTCACTGAGCGGTAAGACACAACCTGCTGCAACCAATGTATCACCCTGAATAACACAGGCGCCATCATGTAGAGGTGTATCAGGGAAAAAGATTGTTCTTAATAACGAGGAGTTTACCTGAGCGTCAATCCGCACTCCGGTATCAATAATGTCCATAAGACCTATACTCCTTTGAATTAGTATCAGTGCACCTATTTTGTCTTCAGACATTTTCTTCACTGCATCAACGATTTCTCCAATTGTGGGTGGTTCTTCAACCTTCAGGAAAAATTTTATTGTTCGTTGACGACCAATACGTGCCAGGGCATTTCTAATTTCTGGTTGGAACACAATGACAAAAGCCACAACCCATACCGCAAGAACAGACCTCATAATCCATGAAAATGCTTTTAGGTCAAGCCATCTAGAAATAAAGGAAACGATAAAAAACACAGCCAAGCCTATAAGTATTGGTGTAGCTTTAGTTCCTTTTACAAATTTGAAAAACTGGTATAATAGAAATGCCACAACAATTACATCTATTATATCAAACGGTCTTAAGGGTAGAAATCCGAACATCTTCATTGTTTTATCTTATCGATCAGCATGGCAACTTTCTTTGCCTCTAAGACATCATGTACCCTTATGATAGACGCGCCGTTTCTGATGAGAATTGCTTCAACTCCAAGAGAACCTTCGAGTCTCTGTTCTGGAGGAATATTGAATGGTTTACCTATAAATGATTTTCTCGAATGTCCAACCAGTACAGGTCTGCCAAAGGTAGTCAATTCATTCAGACGGTTAATGATCTCATAATTATCTTCAAGCCTTTTACCAAATCCAAAGCCAGGATCAACGATTATCCGATTTAATTCAACACCCTTTTGTTTGACAAAATCTATTTTTCTCTTTAAGTAATGATAGATTTCACCCATTAAATCTTTATATTGAGGGTTTACCTGCATGGTTCTCGGCGTGCCTTTTATATGCATAATTATTAAACTTGCTTTATTCTTAGCAACAACACCTGCCATTTTTTTATCAAAACTGAGCCCTGAGATGTCATTTATTATTTTAACGCCCTGGTCAATTGCAAAAGAAGCTGTATCTGCTTTGTATGTATCTATTGATATTGGAATACTTGTATTTTTTATTACAGCAGGCAATACTTTTTTTAATCTCTGAATCTCTTCTTTTCTATCAACTGGTTTTGCTCCTGGTCGAGAAGATTCAGCACCAATGTCAAGGAAATCAGCTCCTTCTTTTTCCATCTCTCGTGCCATTTTTTCAACTGTCTTTTTGGTAGTATAGCAGCTACCACTGAAAAATGAGTCAGGAGTAATATTTATAACCCCCATAATGTATGTTCGGTTAAATCTTATTTTCTTATTTCCAATTTTCAGAATCACTGGTGGATTTGCTAATAACATCTCGCTTAGTTGTTTAGATATTGGTTCCATCCATGATTGTTCGTCCAGACGCATCTTGATTTTTTCTATTTCGCGAGAATTTGCAAAGAGAATTGCTGGAATTTTCTTTGTACTGCCGTTGTATGCAGTTTTCGGGATTGCCAGATCAGCTCCACAAATGAGCGCAGTCTGTTTTAAAACATTTGCCTGGGCACATGAGAGCCCCTCAAATTTCAGAACTTTGTAATCTGCTTTATTTACAAATAGTGAATATACATTAGTATCGACCCCAATCTGTTTTAATTCTTTTATTACTGAATCAGATTTATTTAAGTTTAATTTTCTCACGGTCTATTATACTTAGAAAACACATAAAAGTCAAGAAGGCTCAAGACGGCGCAGAGAAGGCTTAATAAGATCTTTTATATTTTTTATCAGCCCTTTTAAGCTCTTTAAAATCTTGCACAAAATACGATGCTGGATTTATGCCATATTTTTGCAGGTAAATCGGTCTTACAATTTTCAGTTCTTTTTGTACTGAGAGATCTATCAGTTTGCCATCAATTTTCTTCTCATCTTTGTTGACAACAATTTTTATAATTGGTAAGGCAGAATTGATTTGATTCTGCCTTACAACTAAACCAATTTCACCATTATTGAGTTCGAGGCAACTTTCTATTGGGTATTGTCCTAAAAGTTGAGTGAAGATCTTGACTAAAATAGGATCAAAACAGATATTTCTTTTACTCCATAATACTCTTAGTGCCAAATGGGGTAAATATGGGATAGGTACATATGTTCTGGGTGTAGTCATTGCATCGTATGCATCACATATCCGCACAATTTTTGAAAAAAGAATGGGTTTTTGATTCTGTCTATGTGCAGGATAACCAGTACCATCATAATTCCAATGATGCTGATATGCAACTATCATTGAGGTTAACGCAATTTCATCAAGTCCGTGTATTTTCAGAATTTGTTTAACACCGTAATATGAGTGTTGTTTCAAAGTTTCCCATTCTTCATCAGTTAACTTCTGCGATTTATAAATTAATTCTTTAGGGATTATTACTTTTCCAACATCATGTAAAATGCCTGAAGTTCCAAGTTTTACAAGGTCATTTTTGTTTAAACCGATCCTTTGCCCTAATGCAAGCGAAAGAATGCCTACATTTAATGAATGATTATATGTATACTCATCAAAATTTTTTAACGATGTGAGGGCTAATAGTCCAAATTCATCTTGGAATAGCGAATCAATAAGGCTGTACACAATGTGCTTGGAACTTCTAATATCAACAGGTTTTTTGGTCTCCAAATTATGCATTAGGTTTCTTGTAGTACTCAATGCGCTAAAATACGTTTTTCTTATTCGTTCACCATCTTGAAGAAAATCAGGGAGTTCTTCTTCCCCAGTTGAAAATTCGATTTCGATGTGATCGAAATTTTTCTCAGAAAATTTTTTTAGAAAAATTTCTTGTTCCTCTTTAAAAATAGAAGCGAATGTGATAATCTCATCTTTATCAATACCAGGGGAAAGCGTTAATGATTTGATATTCGACTTCTTTAATTTATCGTGGACAAATTGAATGCTTGCATACCCATCTATTTCAAATCTTAGCCTTTGTTTATTAAAAAAAATATAATCTCTGTAGCGCACCAATGTTATCCGAGGGTATATATTAAATAAAGAATTAATATAAGAACTAAATCTTTTCGCAGCTTTTTGAACAACATCATTATTTAAGCCATAAACCTGTACGGCTTTCATCAGTGCGTAATAAAGGGATATAATATTTTTTCCTGATTCGTATACACTCATTTTTGTTTTAGCGCCGTTTCACAAGCCGATTTAATGTCTTTGTTTCTCTTTCTGGCTCCGTGAAGTAGGATTTCCAGAGTTTCTGTATTGCTGATATTTGCAAGGGCAATAGCAGCTAATTTCCTCATAATACTATATTTCTTACGGCCGAACAGCAACCATTTAAAGAGAATTTTTTTTAAATGCTTTATGATCCCTTTACCATCACTGGCGACCAGACAATTGAAGTATTCTTTCTGTTCTGTAAATTCAAGATTGCGAAACCCTTTACTTTTTATTCGTTGAAGCAGATTATCATAAATTCTTGGATATCTGATTTCTGTGAGGGTCTGTAGAGCTTTTATTCTGACATCATTGTTTCCATCATCAAGGAATTTAGCAATCGTGGCAGCGTGTCCAAGATTTTTCAATGCCGTAGTAATTTCAATTCTAACCAATGGATTTGAATGAAACATGAGCGGTTGCAAAAGAGTTAAGGTATCCTTGTATTTCATTAAACCAAGAAGGGCAATTGCATTAATTAATATTGAGGCATCTTTACTATTTAAACAATCCAAAAAAGGTGTTGGGTCATTCTGAGCAATATTAACCATTCTACTTCTTAATGATAATAATCGATTCTTACGTTTAACATAAACCATTAATTTAATAAAATGTGGGATTGACTCTTTTGAAAAAAATCTAATAAAAGAAATAAACTCGTCGAAAATATTTTTGGACGATGTGTTAACCATGTCTTTAAAACCTATTATTGTTGTTTCATCCTCGAACTTTGCAACGGGATTAACGTTAGAATACTGTTTTAATGCATGCACTATGCGTCGGACATTATAGAAATCGTTGTCATCCACACACAGCGTGAGTAATTCAATTAAACTATCAATTATTTCCTGCGACTTTTTAGTTTTTAAAATATTTATGAGCGTGTTGACTGCAAGGGGAATAGTCGATATTTTTTTTGCACTTGAAATTTCTGTTTTTAGATTATTAAATTCTTCAATTCCCAGATTTGGATCCATACTTGCTTTTGAATCAATTTTTTCTTTATTTATTATTCTATTGATGTTGGCATCATAATCAATCTTTTGTACAGGTGTTTCTGGTATTCTGTAGTTCAGAATTTGTTCTGCCTCCTCCACAACATAAAACTTTATGTGAGTAAAATCATGTTCCCATAAGTTTAAGGCTATATCTTGTTCCCTGGAGATACGGCTAATGGTTTCCAAAAATAGCAATAATTCATCAAATTCTAAACCCTCAGTAAAACTGATATTTCTGATGCCATCACGAAATAGCTTGAAAGCAATACTGCTTTCCTTTTCCTTTTCTTCATAAATAATCTCGTCTGCGTGAAGTATGGAAAACTGCTCAATATGGAAATTCAATTCGGAATCATTTCTAAAAAAATCTGTGAGTTTTTCGTAGAACGGTACATAGCAATTCTTGGCAGAAGGATGCTGTATACCGTACATTTGAATCGCTTTGACTGTTTTAACGAGAGATTTAATTATATCGCCCACGACTTTTTCCATAGTTTGTATATATTATAGGCAATTATTTAATTTCGTCAAGAAGTTGTTGACTTATTTCATTTTTTGAATATAATTACTGAATGA
>SOIY01000207.1 GCA_004376785.1 Candidatus Stahliibacteriota bacterium
ATTATGAAGATTCTTCCAATTGCATTTGACTCCTTAGGTGTTCGCAGCATGGCTACCTATGTGGAGACCAAGGATATTAGAATATTTATTGATCCTGGAGTATCAGTATCTCCTGATAGATATTCATTGCCACCGCACCGCATTGAATTAGACCGGCATCAAGAGATGTGTAAGGCAATTAAGCATTGGGTGAGTGTTTCAGATATAATTATTATTACGCATTATCATTATGATCACCATAATCCTGATGAACAAGACATGTATGATGCAAAAGACATTTTTCTAAAACATCCGAGAGAATTCATTAATCAAAGTCAAAAACAGCGTGCAGCAGCGCTACTCAGTATGATTGAATCTTGTGCTAAAACAATTAATATTGCAGATGGTCAGACTTTTACATTTGGAAATACCAGAGTAATTTTTTCAGAACCTGTTTTCCACGGACTATCTGCCCGTCTTGGTTATGTGATTGAAGTTTTTATCGAGGATAATAATAAATTCGTCTTTACATCTGATGTTCAGGGGCCATTAAATGATGAGGCAGTAAATTTTATTATTGATAAGGCTCCAGATGAAATAATTATTGATGGGCCTGCAACTTATCTTTTGGGTTCACATTATAAAAAAAATGATATTAATCTCGCTATTGAAAATCTTGGAAAAATAATAAGTAATACTCCGGTAAAAAAATTTGTTGTTGACCATCATCTTTTAAGAGATTTAAACTGGAGAGACTATATTACTGGATTAGGAGAGATAAGGCAAGGTGTTAGTGTCTGTTCTGCTGCCGTTTATCTTGGAAAAACGGAAGAGATTTTTGAGGCAAGGCGAAAAGAGTTGTACAAAGGAATATCTTGTGAATAACCTTGTTAAAAACTATGTGGATAAATGCGAAAAATATGTGGATAAATCAAAGTCCTTGAATTTCATGACTTTTAAGGTTATTTTAATGAATATTATTATGGGTTATCCACAATCTTCTAATAATTCGAACAAATGAAGAAATCTGATATTTCACAATTAAGAGAATTAAAAGAACATTATACGAAAATCTGTAATGAGATTGCCAAGTTGATTATTGGGCAAAAAGAAGTAATTGACCAGGTGTTTATCAGTCTATTTTGCAGTGGTCATTCATTGATTATAGGAGTGCCTGGTCTTGCTAAGACAATGCTTGTTAATACCATAGCAAATATCCTGGATTTATCTTTTAATCGGATTCAATTCACTCCAGATCTTATGCCTGCTGATATAACAGGAACTGAAGTGATTGAAGAAGATTTAACTACAGGAAAGAGGAATTTCAGATTTGTAAAGGGGCCGATATTTGCAAATATTATTTTAGCTGATGAGATTAATCGTGCACCGCCAAAAACACAATCTGCTCTTCTTCAGGCAATGCAGGAGTATAAGGTCACCTATGCTGGTAAAACCTATGATTTGCCATTGCCATTTTTTGTTCTGGCGACACAGAATCCAATTGAACAGGAAGGGACGTATCCATTGCCAGAAGCACAGCTTGATAGATTCATGTTTACAATTAATATTGATTATCCATCGTCAGAA
>SOIY01000164.1 GCA_004376785.1 Candidatus Stahliibacteriota bacterium
CTTGACTTTTAATTTTATCCATATATTATTTATAATGCTTATTTATATCATAATTTCTATGTCATTTGGTATTGAAGGCGGATATAATATTCCTGCAGTCAATTTCAATGACCTAAAATCAGGCGCTGCATTAACAATATTTGTTAACCGCCACTATAGAATTGCGGATGTTACATTTTCAATTGGAACTGCATTCTATTCAGGTGATAATACCGGTTATTCTTTGAACTCCTATGGATTACGATGTGGATTTAGTAAAAACAATTGGAAGTTCTCTCCTGTAATAGAATTTGGCGCTGACTATGTAAACCGCAAGATTAATAGCGCTAAAGAATCTGGTTATGCATTCAATTATATTATCGGTCTTATGATAAATTTTCATAGTAACAAACTGCGCATATATCCAAAATTTTATTATGAAGGTATCACCGATTTTAAAATACAGGCTGGGTTTATTGGCGCAAAATTGGGGATTGGCTATGAGATTTAAAAAAGCGAAACTATTGGGATTTGTAATCTTTTTATTCTTTCTCGCCTGCGAGAACCATATAATCGAACGCTGCGCAAGTGATTATTTTCCTCTTGCCCAGGGTAACTGGTGGCGATATGTCAGCAATGACGATACATTAATGGTCGAAGTTGAACCACGTGATACAATTCTGCACGTAGAATGTTTTCCAGTAAGTTTTGGTGGCAACATAGAATATTTAGCAAAAAGTTCTGAATCTATTGTTGAATATGTTAAAATTGTTTATAACTTTTCTGGTCAGGACTACACAATTATTGAGGATTTCATAATGAGAATTGAAACGCCCTTAGTAGATGGCAATACCTGGGAGGATTCGTTAATTGATTCTCTTAATGTTTCAGGAGCATGGATAAAAGCAAAGTATTACGTTAATGGAAGGATTACTGGTTTTGCATATGCAGACGATTATGAAGGTGATGTCTACACTATTGAATTAGAAACTATCGAAACACTCATGTCCCCGGATACTATGATAATTGATACAAGCCATGTAACAGAGGATTACGCACCGAATACCGGACTTGTACGGTTTCACAATGAAGCCGGTGAATACAACCTGATCGAATACGATATTCAGTAAACTTGATTACGGAGATTATTTGTAGATTACAGCGATGGTTTTATCGCTTAAATCTAAATATCTTCTAAAGATATATGAGGTTCTCTATAAATCATTTGGGCCTCAACACTGGTGGCCAGGTGATACCCCATTTGAAATCATGATCGGTGCAATTCTTACCCAGAATACAAATTGGCAAAATGTCAGCAAAGCTATAGATAATGTTAAGAAGGCAGGGTTATTGGATCCAAAAAAACTCCTTAAGCACCAAAGGATGATACCGAAATTAATAAGACCTTCAGGTTTTTATAAATTGAAAAGTAGAAGATTAATTGCATTTCTGAAGTATTTTATAGATAATTATAATGGCGAGGCGAGCAGAATGAATAAAAAGAGAGTCACAGTTATGAGAAATGAATTGCTGAGCCTTCCAGGTATTGGTTATGAAACTGCAGATTCAATTTTACTATACGCAAACCTACGTCCGGTATTTGTAATAGATGCTTACACCCGCAGAATATTTTCCCGACACCGTATGTTTGAATATAACCAGCCATATGATGAGATCCGCCATATTTTTGAAAGTAATTTACCACGCAGCGTTAAATTATATAATGAATATCATGCCTTGATCGTAAAACTTGGTAAGGAGTACTGCAAGAAAAATGAACCTTTGTGTAATACTTGCCCTTTCCCAACTATTCTACTCAAATCCTGATAGTATTATTAGAGGCGTCTATATTAATCCGTATCAGGCTAATAATAAAGACTACCTTGAAAAAATATTTATCAGGGCTGATTCAGGTTTGATTAATGCTATTGTTGTCGATTTTAAGAGCGATTATGGATTTTTAACTTATGCATCAAACATTGCACTGGCAAAAGAAATTGGCGCAATAAAACGCTACATAGATGTTGATTACTTGATAAAAAACGCTGCATTGCACAATTTAAAAATTATTGCCCGTATTGTGTGTTTTCGAGATAATTACCTTTCTCAATATAAAAATTATGCTATTTTCGATGACAGTGGAAAAATCTGGCTCGACAATAAGGGGCTTGCCTGGACAAACCCCTATAAAAGTGAAGTTAGAAACTATTTATTTGAAACTACAAAGGAGATAGTTGAGCTTGGTATTAAATCTATTGCCTTTGATTATATTCGCTTTCCAACTGATGGTGACGTAGAGAGAATCAGGTTGACTAATGTTGAAGGCCCGCATTTTACTCCAATAATACAATTTTTGAAAAAAGTAAGAGACGGATTAGATGATGAAGTTGAAATCGGGGTCTGCGTCTTTGGTTTTGCAGTTTGGTATAATCTCAGGACAGAAGGGCAGGATATTGAAAAAATGGGTGAACACATTGATATTCTATATCCAATGCTTTATCCTTCCCATTTTCACCGGAATTTTAAAAAGGAAGTAAATGAATACTGGCGTAATTATTGGATATATTTTGATTCAGTAAAAGAAGCTATAAAGAAATCACCTTTAAGTGTTAAAATTGCACCTTTTATTCAAGGGTTTGATCTACGGGCAAAAAGTTTTGATAGTGATTATATATTTTCTCAGATGAATGGTACACTTTCAGCTATGGCTGATGGTTTTGTTATTTGGAATGCTGGCTGCAACTACTCTATTTCCTGGACCCCGCTTTCGTGGGCACGTAATTTAATCCTAAAGCGATCCGTTCAGATGAGCCCAAATACCCGTATGAAAGAAGAAGGGCGGCGATATCAAGATAAAACCCTCGAGCAATTATTAGCTCAAGAGAAAATCCAAAAGAAAAACCTGACCATGCACCAGACTCATAGCCTGATTGATAGCCTGCCATTATTGAAAAGCCGGAAAGTTTATCCTGACCCAATGATCCCATGAATTTTGGTTCTCTAATACGGATTTCGCCGCCGATTGAAAACGTCGGCTTAACATCCGGATAAACCGAGTAATCGAATCCCAGGATAAATTGATTCTTCCGGAAAGGGAATTTAAATGCAAACCCCTGTCTGAAATTAAGAGGTGGATATTCCCATCTTTCAATGAACTTTCTGGGTGTACCAATATTTTTTAATACCGTACCAATATATATATATTTATAAGGATTTAGCATTAAACCAATATCTGATAGTATACCATAAGCACTGTAGGTATATAATTGACTACGCACTATCTTAACTGCACCACCGAATGAAATAGTTTTACGTTTTCCAATAGATTTTCCATAACCAATATTCAATAACATATCAGAATTCTTAAATTCATCACCCTTCTCACCCCTTTCCGAATATTCAATGTCAGTTCCAGTAAGATATGATAATCCGAAGCCCATACTGCCATGCTTTCCCAAAGGGATTGCTGAGGTCAGATTATAATAGTTAAAATAGGTAAGGTGGTTCATCGCCATTCCTGAAACATAATAAGTTTCTACAACTCCTAATCCTGAAGGATTCCAGAACACGGCATTGGCATCATCGCTTAATGCAGTAAAGGCATTACCCATAGCTACAGGCCTAACACCGATACCGAGCTTAACAAATGTATAGCCAGTCGCACCAGGATCAAAGATCTGGCCGAAGAGTAAAAGGGGTAATAAACAGAGGTTAAGCATTACACCTCGGTTAGGATACAAGGATATTAGATCATCAAGGATATCGGGTAATACTTGTTTCTGATAACCTGATCTTCTGATTTCCTATTTAAATTTATCCTGTAATTTTTTAAGCACCTGAGGAAGTGTGGTATACTCCATATCAGAAAGAGGTAGACGATGTGGTTCGAATGGTCCATGTCTGCGTATATAATTGGCGATCTCATTTGCCTGTTTTCTTGCTAAATCATAACTCACGTCGGCAAACATATCCCTTGGTCCAATAAGCGTGCCATTTGTTATCTGGAAACCAAGAGCAATTACTCGCGGAGGTCCATCAAACCGAGTTGGATTAGCATCTTCCACAGAAACCGGCATAAATGGTCCCCAGTGTGAACCGCGCATCCAACCAGCCACCATGTAGGACATGGCAAAAGGCTCTAATACCTCGCCTACAGCTGGGAATCCACTCTGGCATCTGATAATCATTACTGGATCATCCTTGCCTACATACCTTCCAGCTATCAGATTCACCTTCTGTGTGGAAGTGGCTGCAGCTATTTCACCACTTTTTTTGTAAATTCCTTTTAAAATATAGTGTTCTGATGCTCCAATCAAACAGAGAAGATCGTATATATCCTCTGGTGAATTCAGTTTTACAGTCTTATTCGCAAATATATCCAGTACATCAAAGGTGAATCCTCCATGCATAGATGGATCAATCACCAGACCAATCGTATTAAAAGGATCAGCAAACATTTTGTACAAAGGCATATTCCATGCTCCTGGTGAGGTTTTGTCCGCTGCAAAGATAATCACAGGTTCGCTCTTCCTTTCTTCAAATGTCATTTCTGCACAGCCTGGTCCCATACCCTTAACATTACCGGAAAATGCATCAGAAAGTAAGTCCTGACCAGCACCATACAATTTCAATTTCTTGGCGAGCTCTGTACACTCAACAAATATATCCCACGCCATTTTGTGAATTTCACCTGATTCTTCACCAAGCCTATGGGTTAAGATAAGCTCAAGATCGTCACCACAATGGGACACATGAAAATCCACAATTGTGCCTTTATCTTTATGCTTGTCAAGAGATTGCATTGCCTTGGTTAAGATATTGGGGTGCATGCTGGAATGACCAACAAAACCACCAATATCAGCTTTAATTACACTGATTGTGATTTTATCCATTATTTCCTCCTTTTGAAGCAAACCATTCGATATTATAGTTGAAAATTATATAATGTCAATCATGATAATACAAATTCTAAACCCAGCCTATTTGTAATAGGCTTGGGTAAATCCTGATATCGAAATATTCACCCCGTTAGATATGCGCCTAATTTATTTTATAAACATTTGTAGGATTGTGAAAATACTTTAGTGTGTATTTCTCTAATAATTGATTTTATCTAACGGGGTATGATAATATGTGCTTTCCCGCAACATTTGCGTAATTAGCCCTTATA
>SOIY01000125.1 GCA_004376785.1 Candidatus Stahliibacteriota bacterium
ATAATTTCTGGTACTTCATAGGGATGGTTATTTTTTATATATATTTCAACCTTCTTATAATTTCTCTTCGTTGTTTTAATAAATGCACCATATTCAGGATTTTGCTCAATCTTGCCTTTCCAGATATAAATTGACGATAGTCTGAATATATTACCGCAGGCAACCATTCTATTTTTAACCAATCCTTTTATAATCCGCTTTGCTGTTTTTAAATTTGGGAATGTTGTGTAAACTACAATAAAAGATGTTTTTATTGGAGTCTCCACAAGAGTAACATGGTAACATTAAAGTATATTAGAAGCGCCGTTGTATCGAGGATTGTTGCAATTAGGGGTCCTGACATTAATGCGGGGTCAACACCCAATTTTTTAAATATTATTGGTAAGATACCACCAAGTGATGTTGCAATTATGATTGCAACGATCATTGCAATGGCAACGGTGAAGCCAAGCATTACATCACCCTGTAGAACAATTGCACGAAGCGCAGTTATTACACCGGCAACAACACCCATTAAAATACCGATTAAAAATTCTTTCCTGATAACGCGCCAGATATCACTCAATTTGATTTCACCAGTAGCAAGACCTCTTACAACTACTGTTGCAGCCTGTGTACCAGCACTGCCGCTTGTGTTCATTAATATAGGTATGAAAAAACTCAATGTAACAATACTTGAGAGTAAGAATGAAAAGTGTTCAAGAACACTTCCAGATATAAAACCTGCGAGGGCAAGAATGATTAGCCAGATAACACGCTTTTGAGCGACCCTGAACGGGCTTGCGGATAAATACTCATCAGTTCCCCCGGCAGCGCCAAAGCGGTAAATATCTTCACTCGCCTCCTCTGTTATAACATCAAGAACATCATCAACTGTAATCACGCCCTTTAATCTGCCAAGTTTATCCAAAACCGGTAAAGATGGTTCGTCATACTTTTCAAAAACGTGGGTAACATCTTCCTGGTCCATATCCAAAACAACGCTAAGGATATGTGTGTCCATTACTGTTGAGACTTTCCTTCGAGGATTTGTTGTTAACAAATCTTTTAATGGAATCGTTCCCTGTAAGCGATTCATTTTATCAATAACATATATATTCTGTATAAAATCTATATCCTTAGCTTTATTTCTTAATTCTTTAAAAACATATCCTATTTTCACATCTTCAGGAACAGTAATATAATCAGTGGTCATTAATCCACCAGCAGTATTTTCTTTATAGGCAAGAAGCTCCCGCGTTCTTTTTTGTTCATCTTCCTCAAGTAAGGGAATTAATTTTTCAGTTTCCTCATTGGGCAAGATGGCAAAAAGGTCAGTGCGGTCATCAGGTGACATTTCGTTCAGAATAGCTTTTTTCTTTTCAATAGATATATTATTCAGGATTTCAATCATTTGGTCTTCTTTTAAAAATTCAAAAATGTCGGTTGCGAATTTTATTTCTAATGCGTTAAATAGTATTAGCTGTTCATTAAGGGTCAGTTCTGACCATATCTCAGCAATGTCGGCAGGTTCAAAATATGAAACTACTTTTCTTATTGGACGTTTTTTCTTGGAGGAGATTAACTCCTTAATCTCTGGTAGAATGACTCGCATAAAATAGTTTATTCTAAAAATTGATATAGTCAATAGTTGCAAACCCCGCACCTTGTTCTTCAAAATGTGGCGTTCTAACAATATCATACTGAAGGGTCAAACATAAACTGTGCGTAAAACCATAAGCAAGAATCGAACAAGGTGCGGGGTAAAAAGGCAGTAGAAGGCGATAAACGGCAAGAATGAAATGTTGACAATTATTATTTGTTCGGTATAATGTAATAGTGAATAAAGCAATAAAACGTGACGGTTTAGCAAATCTGCGAATGAGATTTATCATTAATATAAGGAGAGGACAAATATGTGCTGGCTGAACGCAAGGCGGATTAGTACTTTTACGAATGATCCTTATGCTGGAAATCCAGCGTGGGTAGTGATTAGTGTTGATGCACCACAAGATGAGAAGAGGCTTCAAATATTAGCAAGCGAATTGAATCCAGTTTCAGATACTGTTTTTGTCTTCTCGGGAACAGAGAGCTCTGATGTTTATCTCCGCTTTTTCAGCCAATCTGAAGAGATAAATTTTTCCGGGCACGGAACAATAGCAGCATATCATGCACTGGAATCTGAGGATTTAATTAAATTCACTGAGCCAATTACCCTGGTCAGGCAGAAAACAAGAACTGGTATTCAACACATTGAGCTGCGGATAAAGGATAAAAAAATTGAAAGGGTTACTGTTTCCTTACCAGTGCCACAATTTATAAGTATGCCGCTTGAAGTAAAATCAATATCGAGATTTCTTGGCATTTCACCTATTGATATTTTAAATGCTGCATGTCCAATAGGAGTTGTTGCATTGTCGGGATGTAGTGATATTGTTGTTCCAGTAAAATCGTGCGATTTTCTTTTAAATATTGAACCAAATTTCCAGTTAATAAAAGATTATTGTGCTCAGTTTCATTTAACCGGAATTGTTGTTTATTGTCTTGACACACTGGATAAGAATAATACAGCCCATATGCGACATTTTGCTCCTGCCATCGGCATAAATGAAGACCCGGTGTCAGGTGCAGGAAGTGCCTCATTAGGTTGTTATTTACTCCATAACCGCATTGTTCCAATTGAAGAAATGACTCGAATGCTTGTAGAACAGGGTTGTTCTATGAAGAGGCCTGGTCTTGTTTATATACATGTCTATACTCATAAAAATCAAATACTAAAGGTTTCATTTGGTGGCCAGGGTGTTGTAACTTTTGAAGGCCAGGTATTATTACCCCGGGGGTAACCCCGCACCTTGTTCGGCATAAGTATGCAGATAAACTACTATTTATTCTTGGGGTTCTACAGAATGCGTAATTAATGCGTACACATTAAGCAAAACAAGGTGCGGGGTTGACACCTACATCTGTCTGGAGATAATTTCCTATGCGAGATATTTGGGAAAGTAGGACTTCATTTATCTTAGCATCAATAGGTTCAGCCATAGGTCTGGGCAATATCTGGCGTTTTCCCTATGTGTGTTATGAAAACGGCGGCGGGGCTTTTTTAATACCCTATCTCATTGCACTTCTTACAACAGGTATCCCATTAATGGTTCTTGAGTTTTCCATCGGACACAAATTCGCCAAACCGGCGCCAATGGCACTGGGCAGTATTAAAAAGGGGTTTGAAGTGCTTGGTTGGTTCGCCCTGCTCATCGGTTTTGGTATCGTGACATACTATGCAGTTGTAATGGCTTGGTGCTTTAATTATCTCGGTTATTCCTTTAATCTTGCATGGGGGCAGGATACTCAGGCATTTTTCTTTAATCAGTTTTTAAAGATTTCTGAATCGCCAATGCAGCTGGGAGGAGTCCAGTGGATGATAGTTCTGGGTTTGGTTCTGACCTGGATTTTTGTCATTGCCGCTATTTGGAAGGGTCCAAAGACAGTTGGCAAAGTAGTTTACTACACTGTTATTATCCCTTGGATTATTTTGATTGTGTTAGTTATTAGAGGAGTAACACTTCCTGGCGCACTTGAAGGTTTGAAATTCTATCTCACACCGCAATTTAGTGCATTGCTCAATTACAAAGTATGGCTTGCAGCGTATTCTCAGGTCTTCTTTTCGCTCACTATCGGCTTTGGTGTTCAAATCACCTATGCCAGTTTTTTGAAAAAGAAATCCGATATTGTGAACAATGCATTCATTGTCAGCCTTGCAAATAACGCAACGTCTTTTGTTGGTGGTATCGCAGTATTTTCAGTCCTTGGATACTATGCTCAACAGACTGGTTTGCCGGTGAGTGAAGTGGTAAAATCAGGGCCGCATCTTGCATTTGTTACTTATCCGACAATAATAAGTTTATTACCAGTTGGGGCGAGCATTTTCGGTATTCTATTTTTCCTGATGCTTCTCACCCTGGGTATTGATTCAGCCTTTTCACTGGTTGAAGCTGGTGCCGCTTCAGTGATTCATAAATTTAAGGTAAAACGTATTCATGCGAACATTGGTTTTGGTATTATCGCTCTTTTGATCGGCATTGTCTATACAACAAAAAGCGGTCTGTACTGGCTCGATATTGTTGATTATTTCATGAACAACTATGGACTGCTTGTTGTTGGTATATTACAGTGTATTGCCATTGGGTACTTTTATAATTACAGAAAAATGAGAGAATATGCGAACAGTAAATCTGATTTCGCGATCGGACCCTGGTGGGATTTCTGTGTCAAGTACTTAACACCTATTGTTGTTGGTTTTCTATTTATCACGAGTATTGTCGATCGTGTTAGCACATCCTATGGTGGATATTCCCGATTTGCTGAATTCCTGGGTGGTTGGTTGATTTTGATTATCTTTATCGTAGTTGCTGTCATTCTTTATAAGAAGAAGGGGAGAGAATAATGCCAATTTCTGCATGGATAATGTTCGGGGTTGCGGTGCTAATTCTTTTTGGCGGTATTGTACTGTGCCTGTTTAAAATGAAAAAAAAATAGGAGCCGGTTCTAAAAATACAATATCATCTATTAGAACCGACTCCTAATATCTATTTTCGATATTTTTTTGTACCTTCTTCATAGAGATCGCCGCCGTGTGCATCATTAGCGACGATGACTGGAAAGTCTTCAACCTCGAGTTCCCTGATTGCTTCAGGACCGAGATCTTCATAGGCGATTATCTTGACTGCCTTAATATTTTTGGAAATCAGGGCAGCCGCACCACCCGTTGCAGCAAAGTAAACAGCCTTATGTTTTTCCATAGCTCCGCGTACTTCTTTTGAACGGGTACCTTTACCAATCATCCCTTTTAGACCAAGTAAGAGAAGAGCCGGCGTATAAGGATCGCAGCGCCCAGAGGTCGTAGGTCCAGCCGGACCGATAATGTAACCGGGTTTTGCAGGTGCTGGTCCAACATAATATATGATTTGTCCTTTTATATCGAAAGGAAGGGATTCGCCTTTCTGGATAAGATCGATGAGGCGCTTGTGTGCTGCATCTCGTGCAGTATATATCTTGCCGGTGATGAGTACACTATCGCCAATTTTTAAGTTCTGAACATCCTCATCAGAAAGCGGGGTTTTTATTTTGATGGATTCAGCCATAATGCCTCCTTA
>SOIY01000350.1 GCA_004376785.1 Candidatus Stahliibacteriota bacterium
GCGTTATGAAAGGATAGAAATGAAAAATATTTTTCCTGATCCAATTAGAAATTTACCAGAAGCTGATATACCGTTTGATGGCATTAGGGCATATTTATCGCAGGCCAAAGATCACCAATTGATATTTATGCAATTTGAAAATGATGTGGATCTTCCTGAACATTCTCATGCAGCTCAAGTTGGTTTCGTCTTTAGCGGGAGGATCGATTTGACAATTGATGGGGTCAAACGAGAGTATAGTAAAGGAGACATCTATTATATCCCTGAAAATGTAAAACACTCTGGAAAGATATATGCCGGATACGCAGACATTACATTTTTTAATGAACCTCATCGATACTCGAAGAAATAATAGCATAACCAGCCAGTCCACCAGACCGGAAGGGCCTAGCGGTTTCCGCATTTAAGTTGCTTTTGAGTTTTACAACTATTTGAGGTTCATACAACCTGCTTCATTGCCCTTCCGGCAGGTGACCGGGTTATGCGGTATTACATTCAATACAAAAGCTGCAGTTATGTCAAATATTCCTATAAAAGACATTCTTTTTATTCGCAAGTACCCAAGATTTCTTGAGAAAACTTCGCATCTTAAAAAGCAGTTACAGTCTATTATAAGCAGCAGAGGTGCGACCACTCACTATGCAGGACATGACATTACTTTCTTGTTTCTTGGTTATGGAAAGAAACAAAGGATACCTCATCCAACTATAATTGAAAAACTGAATTCAGGAAAGATAACAGATATTGTGAATATTGGTGGAGGAGGAGCTTTAGACCCAACATTAAAAAGAGGCGATCTCATATTAAGTGCTGAAGATATTCCTTTTGATACCTTACAACCATTAAAAGTGAGAATACGAAAAGAAATACAGAACATTATTCAAACACTTGCAAACAAGAAACAGAGGCGCTTTTTTGAAAGAAAAATATTGACGAGTGCTAAAATAATTGCTTCGAAAGAAGAGAGAATCGCTTTGTATAACCAGACACAATGCTCAATAGTACAAATGGAGCATTGTTGGTTTCTACGAGCACTCCAAAATGTCATGGAGCCTCAATCGTTCAGTAAGTTGTATATTACTCATATAGAAATTGTTGCAGATGTTGTGCAACAAAGAGATGCATTTCTAAATAATTTTTTAGAATTATTTCATGGCATTAATTATTGTATTTTACTTAATCAACATTATATAGGCAAAGTTAAAAGTGATTTCTTAAAACTTTGGTTGAAAAGTGAGGAAAACTGAGCGAGTAAGGCACTGGAAATAGACGAGCGAACTCGCGAATTGCTGAAGCTGTGAAAAATATCTAGCCATTGTTGATCATATTCTATGACAAAGGATGCATTTGGTAAGTAAGTAGCACGCATAACAATGGTTTCAAGGCGACTGGAGGGCTCTGTTTTAATTTGACTTACAGAGCTTTCTATAGAGTTCATTTTAAGTGTCAAAGTTCAGTGCGTTCTAGATAGATTTCAGTATAAACATGATCATATTAACAAAGAAAATAAAACAGAATTTGGCTGGGAGGTGAAGCAAGGAAAGGGAA
>SOIY01000005.1 GCA_004376785.1 Candidatus Stahliibacteriota bacterium
TGTCTACTCTATTCTTGACTTTTAATGTATAATTTATATAATTCAATCGAACAATGAAAGGTTTAATACTCGCCGGTGGGTTTGGAACACGGCTAAGACCCTTAACCTACACAGGAGCAAAGCAGCTCATTCCTGTAGCTAATAAGCCGATAATCTTTTATGGAATAGAGGCGCTCGTTAAAGCAGGCATAAAGGAAATCGGTATTGTTGTAGGTGAAACTGCAAAAGAAGTGAAAAACACAATTGGCAAAGGTGAACACTGGGATATTAATATTACTTATATCCCACAAGAAGCACCTCTGGGCCTTGCTCATGCAATAAAGATATCAAAAGATTTTCTTAGCGATGAGCCATTTGTTATGTATCTGGGCGATAATATATTGAAAGAAGGAATTAAAGATTTTGTTCGACAATTCCAGGAAAATAAGCCCAATGCTCTTATACTACTAACCGAAGTCCCAAACCCTCAGGAATTTGGGGTTGCTGTAATTGATGAAAAGGGTTCAGTAAAAAAACTGATTGAAAAACCAAAAGAGCCACCTTCAAATTTTGCCTTAGTTGGGGTATATTTGTTTGATACAGAAATTTTTAGAGCAATTGATCATATAAAACCGTCGTGGCGAAATGAATTAGAAATAACCGATGCGATTCAGTGGCTTTTGGATAACAATCTTAAAGTAGAATCCCATAAGGTAAAAGAATGGTGGAAAGATACAGGTAAGCCGGATGATATTATCGAAGCCAATCTCTTGGTCCTGGAAGGAATAGAACCTTTGAATAATGGCACATACGTAGATTCAACAATTAATGGTCGAGTGAGTACTGGCGAAGGCACAGTTATTGAAAAAAGTGTTGTAAGAGGACCAGCTATTATTGGCAAGAATGCAAAGATCACCCATTCTTATATTGGCCCATTTTCTTCTATAGGCGATAATGTATTAATTGAAAATTCTGAAATTGAATGCAGTGTGATAATGGAAGGTGCCAAGATTAAAAATGTTGAAAAGAGAATTGACCGATCAATAGTCGGAAAAAATGTTGTAATAAATGTTACTACTCGTTCTCCAAGAACACATAAATTTATACTGGGTGACCAGAGTTATGTCGAGATTATAAAATAATAACACAGATTTCACAGAATGGAGGCACAGATTTCACAGAATAAAAAATTAATTGAGGGAGTAAGTGTTAAAAAGTTGAAAGTAATCCCTGATGAACGGGGTAGATTAATGGAAATATTAAGGACAGACGATAAAGAGTTCTCCAAATTTGGTCAGGTTTATGTAACTACTGCCTATCCCGGAATAGTAAAGGCATGGCATTATCACAAATTACAAGACGATAATATGACTGTATTAAAGGGGATGGCAAAAATTGTTCTTTATGACGATCGTAAAGACAGTTCAACCAAAGGTGTAATAAATGAATTTTTTGTCGGTGATCACAACCACATATTAATTCATATCCCCAAACTTATCTGGCACGGATTCCAATGTATTAGTGAACAAGAAACAATGATGGTGAACATTGTAAC
>SOIY01000075.1 GCA_004376785.1 Candidatus Stahliibacteriota bacterium
CAGTATATAAGTATTTATTTTTTTTTCTTTTAATTTTTATGGTCGGCTTACCGACATTATTATAATTTTATCCAATCTCCCTCTGCGATTTTTTCTCCATGGAATAAAATGATCGTGTTAAGATGTCATTGTTTTGGTTTAATGTCCATGCCCTACTCCTCGATGATGGTTTTCTTGCTTTTCCAAACAATTTTTTGTTCATTTTCCAAGAATTATAAAGGAGCATTCTCACCAGCATGTCTAAATATCTCACATTATCGTGATTTGACTTCCATCGACGATTAATTCGATTTAAGTCGGAAAATCCTGTCTCGATATTCCATCTTTTTTTATAAAATTGAGAAGTGCGGGATGCCCAAGAGCTTTCCTTACCTCTTGGTTTCTGAGTGGTCATAATGGTAAAGATTTTCTTTCGAGCATCTTCAAGCGTGAGGTTTCCTTTCTTAACTGCTCTTTTGAGACCTAATAGCGAATGTCCCCGTTTTGCATTAAAAATCAGGTAGACTTCTTGAACACATTTATTTCTTCCTCCCGGAGCTGAGGAAAACCTATAAGTGCGAGTTCTACCACTCATCCCGTTCAAATATTCTTCGATCATCTTTTTTATTTTTTTGTACATCTTAGCGGGAATTAAACAATCCCCTCCCATTGACTTAATCTCTTCTATAAGCTCGGCACGATAAAACTCGCGATCCATCATAACGAATTCAAACTCGAATCCAATATCAAATAAATGGAACAAGAAGTTATTGATGAGCGGTATTTTAGACTGCCCTTTTGCTACATGCTCTAATCCTGCAAAGAGTTGGGTATTCCTAGACAGGATCGAAAATCCGAGATAATGACGCATTTTCTTCGTGCCTTTCTGCCGATTTGTACCTTTTATCATATCATCTTCCCTTTTTCCGTAATATGGATGTTCTGTAAAGTCAATTAAAACATTTACTTTCTGGGAGATGATATTTTTCTCAAGTGCTTCTTTTAATTGAAAGTCCAGGCACTTACGTAAGATTGTGCGCGCTTTAGCTAGTCCAATTCTACGTAGGTATTTGTTTACTTCGGTTTGATGCGGTACCATGCGCTTTCTCCTCCCATCCACAAAAATTTTTCGCCTTCCCCTTTTACGGTTTATTTGATACTCGTTGAGCATTTCACTGGTGTCTTGAATTGATCTACCAATAATTTCTGAGAAGAAAAAGACCTTAAGAAAGTCTGAATCCTCATACCTCGAGTTTCTAGCCCTTTTGGTTCGCCACATGCGAGATATAATTTCATCACAAAACTTTTTAAAAAATGCGAGAATATTATCATTAGAGAGAAGTGATTTTATTCCTAATCCACGAAGTGGAGACGGAAATATTTCATGTAGTCGCATACATAAATAATATCACTTCTTTCTAATAAATTTTGTGGTATATATCCGAAATTATTAGATGCAACATTTGAATGAATAATATTACGAAATCAGATGCAGAATTAAATGGAACAAACTATAGTTCAAAGGGTTTTAGAGTTTAAAATCCTTTGCTACTG
>SOIY01000067.1 GCA_004376785.1 Candidatus Stahliibacteriota bacterium
AATGAACAAATGACTAATGATTTAATTTCGAATACGAATTACGACGTACGATTACGAATTAAACCTTGACTTTTTTACGAAAATATACATAATATATTCTATGATTCGGGAGAATGCATTGAAGCTATTGCGCGAAAAATTGAAGAATAAAAACCTTTTTAAACACTGTTTAGCAACTGAGGCGTGTTTAAAAGAGCTTGCACAAAGGTTTGAAGAGGATAAAGATATGTGGGGATTGGCTGGATTGCTGCACGATATTGATTATGAAGAGACTAATGCAGACCCAATAAGGCACGGTTTGGTCGGAGCAGAATATCTTGAGAAGACAGGTTTGGACAGTACAATAGTTACTGCAGTAAAGGTGCATTCTGGACATCTGCCTGCAGAATCAAAATTGGATTGGGCTTTATTTTCAGCTGATCCTCTAACCGGACTTATTGTCGCAAGTGCCCTGATGCATCCAGACAAGAGTTTGAAATCACTCAATACTGATTTTGTTTTACGGAGATTTAAAGAGAAACGCTTTGCAGCAGGGGCAAACCGTGAGCAGATTTCAACCTGTAAGAACTTAGGATTAGAACTTAATGAATTTATCGAGATTTGCTTAAGAGGAATGCAAAAAATATCTGAGGAACTGGGCTTATGAGAAAAGATCAGACATTTGAAAATATTATAATACGTTTAAAACAGTACTGGCAAAAAAAAGGCTGTTTACTCTTTGAGCCATACAATTCTGAAGTGGGAGCAGGTACATTTAATCCAGCAACATTTATTAGAATACTGGATAAAAAACCGTGGAATGTTTGTTATGTAGAAATTTCAAAACGGCCAAGAGATGGCAGGTATGCTGAAAATCCTCTTCGGTTTCAACAATTTTACCAACTTCAGGTTATTATGAAACCTGGTCCTTCAGATATTCAGCGAATTTATTTGGAATCTTTAGCACATCTTGGTATTAAATTCAAAGAGCATGAGATTAAGTTTGTTGAGGGTGATTGGGATGCTCCTACACTTGGTGCCTGGGGTCTTGGTTGGGAGGTATGGCTCGATGGTATAGAAATCACCCAGTTTACGTATTTTCAACAAGCTGGCGGTATTGACCTATCAATTATTCCTGTTGAGATAACTTATGGTTTAGAAAGGATTGCAAAGGTCTTGCAGGACGTGCCATCGGTTTTTGATTTAAAATGGAATAATAATTTAACCTGGGGTGATGTTTATCGCCAGAATGAGATAGAGTTTTCAGAATACAATTTTGAACGGGCAGATCCTGAATTCTTAACCTCTTTGTTCAATAAATATGAAGCCGAAGCAAAAAAGATTTTTAATGATGGACTTGTGCTTCCTGGCTACGATTACACAATAAAGTGCTCTAATATATTCAATCTATTAGAGGCACGAGGCGTAATAAGTATTTCTGAACGGGCAAAGATGATTGGTCGTGTACGGGCACTTGCAAATCAAGCAGCAGAACTTTACCTGAGAAAGAATTCAGAAAAAAACGAAGAAGAGTCTAAAGAGAAATGATAGATTTTCTATTAGAGATTGGATTTGAAGAATTTCCACCTTCACTACTAAAAAAGACGGCTGAAGATTTATCAGTAAAGGTGGGGAAACTGTTAGTTGATGAAAGGATATTCTACCGTTCAATCAGAACAATATATACGTCAAGACGCTTTGGTGCGCTTGTCCTTGGGTTGACTCGAAAACAGAAACCGCAGATTATCGAAATTCATGGTCCACCTAAGAAACTCGCTTTTGACAATAATGGTGAGCCTACAGAGATGCTTCGCGGATTTATGAAGGCAAATAACTTGAAAGCCACGCAGATTTTTACTAAAAAAATTAAAGAAGGTGAATATGCATGTGGCCATAAAGAGATTGCTGGTGTAAACACTGAGGATATATTGTGCGAAGAGGTTCCAAAGATTATAAAGAGTTTAGAATTTCCCAAGACAATGGTGTGGACCAAAGGAGGATTTAGATTTCCCAGGCCAATACGCTGGATCGTCGCTCTTTTGGACAGAAAACCACTGAGGTTTAAATTAGCTGGTGTTAAGGCAGACCGTTATTCTTCTCCAAACCAACATTTTTCATTTAAGCCGATTCGTTTACAAAAACCAAGGGAATATTTAATTTTGCTTAGGCATGGTGGTGTGGTTGCTGATCCTAATGAGCGGAGGAAGATAATCTTAAAGCGCATAAAAAAAGCAGCAGAAAAGATAGAAGGAAAACTACTATATACTGATGAAATGATCGAAGAGATAAATAGCACAGTTGAGTATCCAGAAGTCGTTACCGGAGAATTCGAAAATCAATATCTTGATTTACCGGATGAGGTTTTAATGGCTGTTCTGAAAGTCCAGGGCGATTTAATATGGGTTAAAGGTACAAATAAATTTATCTGCATCTTTAACGGCAAGAAAAAGGCAGTTCAAAATGTAAAGAAAGGTTATACACACGTTGTTGCGGCAAAATTGTATGATGCATATTACTATTACAAAAATGATTTAAAACAGGGACTACAGAGTATGTTGGAACAGACAAAGAAAATGATGTGGTTAAAGGATTTGGGTAGTCTTTATGATAAGGCAGCACGGTTGAACCGACTTGTAGAAATGTTTAAGACAGTTCCAGAGTTGGACCTGGATGTATTGAAACGCTCTGCAATGTTATGCAAGGCAGATTTACTCTCACAGATGGTAAGGGAAAAGGATTTTACTTTTTTACAGGGCATAATGGGTGGTCATTATGCCGAGATAGGTGGTGAAGATAAACAAGTAGCAACTGCGATAAAAGAACATTATCTACCCAAGTTTATTGGTGATACAATACCCAAAACCAAAGAGGGGTCAGTATTATCTGTGGTCGATAAGATTGATAATGTAGTAGGCGCATTTTTGAGCGGTAATCGCCCAAGCGGTTCATATGACCCATTCGGTGTAAGAAGAAATGCGTATGCTGTAGTCAATGTTCTTGATACTTGCTCAATCAATATTTTACTATTTGAGGTAATTGATAATCTTTTAGAAATGTACAATAAAGATTTTGATAAAAATATAATTTCTGAATTTTTCATTGAAAGATTCACCCGGTATCTCCAGAACAAAAAATTTAGATACGATGAGATTAAGGCAGTGCTTGCTACGTGGAAAGGTGATGTTACAGATGCGCGTATAAGATGCGAGGCACTTAAAAAATTGAGGGGCAAACCTGATTTTACCAAACTGGTTATTGGTCAGAAAAGGGTGAGGAATATATTGAAGGACATAAAAAGGATCGGTGTGGTAAATGAGGAGTTGCTTAAAGAAGAGGCAGAGAAGAAATTGTATAAAAAGGGATTGGTAACAAAATCAAAAATAAAAGAATTATTTCAAAATCGTGATTATTTTAAAATACTGAATCTTTTATTAACAATGAGGGTTGATATTGATAAGTTTTTTGATGATGTTATGGTTATGTGTGATGACAAGACTTTAAGGAATAACCGTTTAGCCCTTGTGAACTACATTAATAGTCTTTTTTCGCAGTATGCAGATCTTTCGCAGATCGTTATTGAGGGCGAAAGCCAGCAGGAGTAGAATAATATCAAAAAAATATTCCTGAACCAAGTTCAAAAAGATAGTGTAGGTAATAACATTGAGGTATTTGGCTGGATTGATAGAATAAGAAATCTGGGTGGTTTGCTTTTTATAGATTTAAGGGATCGGACAGGAATCTTACAGCTTGTGATTGACCCACAAAAAATTCCCGAGGCAAAAGATCTGGGATTACAGGATTGCATATACGCTGCTGGTTTAGTACGCGAGAGACCAGAAGGTCAGAAGAATGCAAAAATGGCAACTGGTGATGTGGAATTAGAAGTAGAAAGTTTAGAGGTTTTGAATAAATCAAAGGTTCCACCATTTGTGGTTGAAAATGACGTTAAGGCAAATGAGGAATTGCGACTCCGCTATCGGTATCTTGATTTACGCAGGGAACCAATGCAAAAGAGTATTATATTCCGACATTGTGTAATTACAGCAATGAGAGAGTATTTAAATAAGAACGATTTTATTGAAATCGAGACCCCGATTTTAACCCGCAGCATGCCTGAAGGCGCACGCGATTATCTTGTTCCATCGAGATTATATCCAAAGAAATTTTATGCCCTTGCCCAGTCCCCTCAAATGTATAAACAGCTTTTAATGGTTGCGGGATTTGAAAGATATTATCAAATAGCGCGCTGCATGCGTGATGAAGATCCCAGACACGACAGACAGCCTGAACATACCCAGATCGATATTGAGATGTCTTTTGTTAATGAAGATGATGTGTTTAAAATTGCCGAAGATATGTTTACTCACATATTAAAGGCAACATTAAACCAGGAATTGAATACACCTTTTCTTAGATTGACCTATAAACAGGCAATAGAAAGATATGGTACTGATAAACCTGATCTCCGTTTTGAAATGGAGATAATAGATTTAAAAGAGATTTTTAAGGAGAAAGAGTTCCCGCCTTTTAAGGATAAACAAGAGATCAGGGGGTTGGTTATAAAAGATGGTGGTGCGATTTCAAGAAAGAGACTTGATACATTGAATGAACAGGCAAAAGAGTTGGGGCTTGCTGGAATTTTCTGGTGCAAAAAAGATGAGAAATTTAGCGGCAGTATTGCTAAACTTATGGATGAAGATATTGCTGCTGAATTAAAATTAGAAAAAGGTGATTTATTAATCATATCAGCAGGTGATAATAAAATATTCTCATTTCTGGGTGATTTGAGGAATGAAATCGCTACAGAACTAAAATTACATAAACAAGGCTTTAAATTTTTATGGGTATATGATTTTCCAGTATTTGAATTTGATGAAAAGACGAAAAAATTTGCAGCCAGCCATCACATTTTTACTCAGCCAAAAGAGGAGGATATTAAATATCTTGATTCTGACCCTTTGCGTGTTAGGGGCAGATTATATGATCTGGTATGTAATGGTAATGAACTTGCCTCAGGTAGTATCAGGAATCATAACCGTGCTCTACAGGAAAAGCTTTTT
>SOIY01000309.1 GCA_004376785.1 Candidatus Stahliibacteriota bacterium
TCAGTAAGAGAAATCCGAACAAAAATTGAGAGAATTGCTGCAACCCAAAAAAGGATAATCTAATTTTTTAAAACTTCAAATAGTCTTTTGTTTAAGAACAAATTTTCTTTTCCTACCTTTTTTTTCTTTAAAATTCCAATTCTTTCGAGCTCATTCAGATAAACCCCTGCTGTTTGCCTTTTTGCAATTCCTTTATCAACAATAAATTGGATCTTACAATACGGTTGTTCAAAAATAAGTTCAATCAATTCTTTCGAATAAACATGAGAAGGGAGTTCCTTCCTTGTTTTTTCTAGTGTCTTGTTAAATTGGTCTCGAATTCGAGCAATTTTTTCTTTGGTGTTGATAGATGTTTTTTCGATAGCGTCCAAAATATAAATGATCCAGGACTCCCATTCTTTATCATATGTGACACTACGCAGTAATCTGTAATATTCTAATTTATGCTCTATAATGTATTGACTTAAATAAAGGATTGGCAAATCAAGAAGTTTTTTATAAACCAGATATAGGACATTCATTATTCTTCCTGTGCGGCCATTTCCATCCGTAAAAGGGTGGATTGCTTCGAACTGGTAGTGAATGAGCGCTAGCTTAACGAGGGGATCAATTTTACCGTCATCATTATGAATGAATTTTTCCAAATCTTCTAATTTATCTCTTATCACTCTTTCACCCTCAGGTGGAGAATAAACAATCCTACCTCTTCCATCAGCTATTCGAGTTCCTGGAGCCGTGCGAATTCCTTCGTTAGTCTGTTTGATGATTTGAAAAAGTTCGACCGATAGATTCGTTGAGAATATGCACCGCTTTTTTAAACGATTATAGCCTGTCCACAGTGCTTGGCGATATCTAAGAACTTCCTTTGTTTGGGGATCGATACTTCTTTGACTCGAAGAGAATGCTTGATAAAGTTTATCATTTGTTGTTATGACATTCTCAATTTCGGAGCTCGAGCGAGCTTCTTGGAGTATTATAGAGTTAATCAAAATCGTTTGATTCGGAATTGTGTTGGCAATGCCTTTGAGTTCAGCAAGTTGACGGTGAGAGGATGCTACTTTTTTTAGGATTTTTTTACTTTCAACGTCAATATTAGGAGGGAGCGGAGGCAATTGATTGTAAGGTGTATTCCTATCAATTTTCATAAATTTCTTCCTAAATGCAATTGTATCAACATGTCGATTATTTATAACATTTTCTACACGTTTTTTCAATATGTCGAAACAATCGACACTTGAACAAATCCACAGGTCTTGGTTTTCTGACTTAATTAAGGAGACGTATTATTACTGCTATGATTCTCTTGGTGTAGAAATTTTAATATTTTTTACTGGCAAATACTCAAAAATATGAGTAATCGGCGTCATCCAGACCTCTGGAGAAAGAATAAATTTCTCTATATCACTTTTGGCTTCCTTAAAAATATTTCTACCTTTTATCGCCTCTTTTCTTGCTTTCTCCTATATTTGACATTCATCTTTTCCTTATATATAAATCTTAAAGGTGTCAGTAAGCGAAAT
>SOIY01000139.1 GCA_004376785.1 Candidatus Stahliibacteriota bacterium
AAATTCCTCCATTATCCTCACACCAGTAGAAGTACCTATACGATTTGCACCTGCCTTGATCAATTCTGCTACAAAAGTGTAATCTCTTATGCCACCTGATGCCTTTACTCCAAAATCTGGTCCAACAATCTGTCTGAGCATTTTAACATCTTCTATATTAGCACCTTGTTTTGAAAAACCGGTTGAAGTCTTTACGAATTTAGCTCCACTTTGCTTTATAATATTTGTTGCAGCCCTCTTTTCATCATCAGTCAATAAACAGGTCTCAATAATGACCTTTACAATTCTTCCCTGGGCTGCCCTAACAACTGTTTTTATTTCTTTACTCACATATTTAAAATTTTTGTCCTTAAATCTGCCAATATTCATCACCATATCAACCTCATCACAACCTTTCTTAATCAAATCTTCAGTTGCAAAAGTCTTATTCTTTGTGCTCGAGGCGCCTAATGGAAAATCCACAACACTGCAGATCTTGATTCCATTGGGTAAATTTTTACACACAAATTCTACCCAGCAAGGGTTGATAACAGCTGCACAGAATTTGTATTTTTTAACACCCTCTAAAAATTCTAAAATCTCTTTTTCAGTTGTCTCAGGCTTTAAAATTGTCTGGTCAATATATTTATTCAGGTCTTTCATGATTCTAAGGGGACAGGCTACTTTTTATATCTAATTATTATCTGATGTAGAATAGTTACTTGCTATTCTAAAAAGTAGCCTGTCCCTTTGGTGTTCTTCCCTTCACCTCTTTTATAATAACCTCACGCACCTCTCCAGGGCAGATATCCTGTTCGACAATGACATCCTTATTCCCCCTGGTCTTGCCTCGGGTTGCACCGTGCCTTGCGCT
Organism: Candidatus Stahliibacteriota bacterium; assembly: GCA_004376785.1. Lineage (GTDB taxonomy): Bacteria > Hydrothermota > Tepidihabitantia > SM23-42 > SM23-42 > SOIY01. The sequence goes on from SOIY01000139.1 coordinate 854, forward strand.
CGATTCGAACAGCACCTCGAATTTTTTATTGATCATCTGTTTTGCCTTTTCAATAATAATTTCACCCTGAAATGCTATCAGTTTTTCTAATCGGCTCTTTATCACCTGTTCAGGCAGAGATTCGTACTCATATGCTTTTGTCCTTTTACGTGGTGAATAACGATACATGTAAGCATTGTCAAACCCAATCTCTTCCATAATAGACATTGTCTCCATAAATTCTTCCTCTGTTTCTGTAGGAAAACCTACAATCACATCTGTGGTGATTGTAGCATCTGGAATTTCTTCTCGTATTTTTTTTATAAGTTTTAAATATTCCTCTTTTGTATAATGCCTATTCATCAATTTTAAAATACGATTGCTTCCAGATTGCAATGGCAGATGAAACCACTCACAAATATTTTTATTCATTTTGACTGCATGAATAATTGAATCATTTAAATCCTTAGGATGGGATGTTAAGAATCTCAATCTGAACAATCCATGGATTTTGGCAACTGTATTTAACAAACCAGCAAAATCGATTTTATTATATGAATATTCATTCACATTCTGTCCCAAAAGAGTAATATCTTTCACACGATTATCAACGAGATTTTCAATTTCTTTTTCTATATCATCCATGGGTCTTGACCTTGCTTCACCCCTAACATAAGGTACAATACAATATGAACAAAAATTATTGCACCCTCTCATAATAGAGACAAAATCTGATACTCCAATCCTTTTTGGATAAATACCACAATATGTTTCTCCACTAAATGATGTTTCTATAATCTTTGTGTTCTTTAAATAAATTTCATCTAAAAAATCACTAATCTTTCGAAATGAATCAGGTCCCAATATCAGATCAACAAACGGAAATCTTATAGCAATATCATCTGCTAAGCGCTTAGCCATACAACCTACTACAGCCAAAATCCTTCCCTGTTTTGTTCGCCAATTTTTTAGTGACGAAATGTAACCTAATGCCCTCTGTTCAGCATGTTCTCTGACAGAACATGTATTGATAATAAATATATCTGCATTTTTCGGATCCTGTGCACATCCATAGCCATTATTTTGTAGTATCTGCGCAATGATTGAAGAATCATTTTTATTCATCTGGCAGCCAAAGGTCTTAATGAAAAACTTTTTATTCATTTTTGCCTCTGCAAAAAATTAATCTACCCAATAAATCCCGCTCTTTTACGAAAAGGCTGGATAAATCGGATGACTACATTTGCATAGAACCATAGGTCTTGTTCCTTGAAACTTCGTTGATCTTTATTTTTATAAGTGTATTCTTATCATAATCGCTATTAACCTCCACCCGAATATAATTATCAGTCAAACCAGAAGCAAAGCCATTATGCTTTTCAACAATAATGTCAAATGTTTTACCAAGCAAATTTTTCCTGAACTGATAGTTTTTCTCAGCAATTAAATTTTTAAGTTCCCAGAGCCGCCGCTTCTTTTCCTCCTGCAATACAGGATCGCCCAAATCATACGCTTCAGTACCAGGTCGTGGTGAGTAAGGAAATACATGAAGGTGGGTAAAAGGATTGGATTCTATAAACTTATATGTGTTTAAAAACTCTTCCTCTCCTTCACCTGGAAAACCAACAATAATATCTCCACCTATTGCTATGTCGTCAAAATTTCTACTGATTAAATCGAGACTTCTTTTTAGATGTGCAGCATCATAACCTCTTCCCATCCGGGATAGAATATGGTCATCAGCACTCTGTATTGGTATATGAAAATGGCGGCACACAGATAAATCTTTGAGACCTTTGATCAATTCTGAATCTATAAATTTTGGTTCTATTGATGAAAGTCTTATACGAGGCAGATCAGGTATATCCCTTAATGCCTGCAATAAATCAGTTAAATGCAGTCCCATATCAATCCCATATAGCCCAATATTTGCGCCAACCAGAACAATCTCTTTATAATCGAGCGAAATTGCCCACTGAATCTCCTTTTTAATACTATTTATTGTTTTGCTCCCGATTTTATTTCTGACCTTTGCAACTATGCAATATGTGCAGTTGCTATTACAACCATCTTCAATCTTTAAAAAGAACCTTGATTTTTCTGGCGCGGGAAGTATACCCTTAATCAAATAATTTCTCTGAACATTATCAATCACTTGATAAGCTGCAGAAAACTTCTCAGGATAAATCCTGCATGCGCAGCCAGTTGCAATAATTTTACTGTTTGGATATCGTTTGATCGATTGTCGAAATTTCCTTAATGATTTTATCTCTGCTTCTTTAGTAACACAACAAGTGTTTACAATAACGAGGTCTTTAATGTCTGCAAATTTTTGGAGCAGACAAAAACCTTCATACTGATTTAATTTGCAGCCTAAATTGAATATTTTCGGCAAGATTAACTTACGAAAGAGATTTACCTACTTTTTTTTGAGTTTGTTTTTTATACCGAGAATATCACCAATAGTAAATTTATCAGTGGTTTTAGGTTTCACTACTTCCTTCTTTTTTACTACCTGCTTACGTAGTATTTCTTTTTCAGTAAGAATTATTCTCCGTAGTCTCGGATTTATTTTTCTGATGACAACCTCGACTTCATCACCAAGCTTATATAAATCCTTGGGTTTTTTACCGCGCTTCGCTAAGTAGTTCGCCGGAATAAACTCCTCAATACCACCTTCGAGCATAAGCCTTATTCCCTTGGGTAGAACATCACTGACTTTACCAGTCACTTTTGCACCTTCTGAATATTTCTCGCTAAATTTAGTGAATGGATCTTCTTTCGTATGTTTTATACTCAGCGAAATTCTGCGATTCTTACGATCAATCGTTCGGATTATAGCTTCAAGCTTCTGTCCTTTTTTAAGATAATCTGAAGATTTTTTAACTTTCTTATCCCAGAAAAAGTCATTTATATGAATAAGTCCCTCTACTCCGTCCATTAGTTTAACAAAAGCGCCAAAATCTTTTAAATTCGTAACTTTGACAACGACTTTTTGACCAACATTAAATTTTTCATCCACTGTTGACCAGGGATCAGGGGTTGTCTGTTTCATACCAAGCGAAATCCTTCTTTCTTCACGCGCGACGGATAAAACAACAGCCTCGACAGTATCACCAACGTTTAGAATTTTTGAAGGACTTGTAATATCCTTTTTCCAAGACATTTCTGAAATATGCACAAGCCCCTCAACACCTTTTTCAATCTCGATAAATGCACCATAATCTACAACGCTTGTCACCTTTCCCTTAATCCTCGTGCCTACTGGATACTTTTTCTCGATCTTCTCCCAGGGATGCGGTGATAACTGCTTAAGACCTACAGCAATCCTTCCACTTTCACTATCCATAACCAGTACTTTCACCTTTATCTTGGTATTGAGCTTTACAACCTCAGCAGGATGTGTTATCTTAGGCCATGAAATATCAGTTATGTGCAGTAGCGCATCAATTCCGCCGATGTCAATAAAGGCACCAAAATCCGTTATGTTACGAACCTCTCCTTCAATAATATCCTCAACCTTAATCTTCTTAAATATCTCCTTCCTTAATTTTACCTGTTCTTCTTCCACAGCACGTTTTCTAGAAACAACAATATTCTTCCTCATCATATTTATTTTTATAATTTTCACTCTGATCTTTTGACCAATCACTGCATTAACATCAGATTGTGATCTAAATTCAACCTGCGAACTGGGTAAAAATGCCTCTACTCCGATAATGTCAACAGCAAACCCACCTTTTATGCGTTTCCGGATTACAGCATTCGCAAGTTCGCCATTCTCGTACAAATGTTTTATTTTATCCCAGGCAAGTTGAAAATCCGCCTTCTTTTTAGAAATTACCGGAAACCCATCACGATTCTCATATGCCTCCAAAAACACAAAAACATCTTTACCTACAGCGGCATCTTCAGGTGTGGGAAACTCCTCAATCGGTAGAAAACCTTCTGCCTTTAAACCAAGATTCAGAAGAACACCTTTCTCCATGTGTTTAATTACAGTAGCTTTCACAATCTCACCCTCTTTTAGCATAACAAAAGACGCATCAAACAACTTCTTCATTTCATCGTGTGAATAACTTTTCATTTATATAAATCCCCCTTCGAATACTTTTGCTATTCGAAGGATAATTATATCAAATTAAGCCCATTTGTCAATACATTTTAAAAAGGCT
>SOIY01000213.1 GCA_004376785.1 Candidatus Stahliibacteriota bacterium
CTCTGCCAGTTTGCCTTTCTTCAAGATATGCGGCCTTACTTGTGCATTTAGTCATTATCCATACCTCGCTTTATAATCATCTTCAGTCGGTTCGTTTTTACTTTCAACACACCAAACGCCCGATCCTGCTCTATGTGGAAAAATGTATGCAGCACATAAGCAAACATTTTCCTTGTTCTTCTTCATTTGCCATTTATCCATGTATGTAATTTCATTTCCGCAGCTTGAGCATTTTTTAGGTCTTGCGTATTGTTCGACTTTCTTTTTGAAACTATGCCGCTGCGTACATCTTTGACCTTTAAATTGTCCAGACTTATAAATTCCATTGCGTCGGTACAAATAACTCATAATAATTTCATCTGATGATTATTACATTCAATTAAAAAACTAATATCAAATAATTCTTGTGGTTCATTCCACATATCAGGCCAAGTATAATTTCCTTTTGCCAAATTAACTGAAGCAAGTATTATTTCCAGATTATCTTCACAATGAAGACCGCACACCCTTGGATTAACCAAAGGAACTATATGATCAACGTGCCAATCCTTACCTAAATATTTTGATGCTCTATAGGTTTCATTTATTCTTTTCTTATTAGCCCATTTAGGTGTGCGTGACTTATGGAAATAATATCTTTCAATGCCTCTCACTTTATTATTCCCATATCAATTAAAATTTCATTAAGGCTGCTTACAATCTTGTAATGACCGTTCCAAGTTTTTTCTAGTGTTTTCTGTCCGTCTTGCTTGCATGATTCATAAACCTTTCCTGTTTTTTTACTTACTACATCAGAATTTTTTATTTCATACCAATAATTAATATTTCTAAATCCTACAAAAATATCATCATGATCCGTTTCGACTGATACACCAGGAATTTTTAATAGTGCTTCAACAATAGAAGATTGATTGGTGTCCGTTCTTGCTGCATATCTTCGCTTCATTAACATTGCTCAATATTTTTTGTTGCTGTTCATACTTTAAGCCTTGAACACCGCTTTTAGGTTTTTTAATTTCTTTTTCAGAAAGTCGATCTTTAATGTTCTCCCTGGTTCTTCTGTTTAATGGCTTTGCCGAGTTTTTACCGAGTTCAAATTTTTCACCTATTTTTCTCTGTGAAAGATCCATAATCTCTTTAGTGCAATTCATTTCTCTTTTTCTTAATTGCGCTAAAATGTTTCGGAGTATTTTTCGCTCAACTTCTTTTTCTGCTTTATATTGAAATAATCCATCCATTAACAATTTATCTTCATCTGATAAATCGGTATAAGCTAAATTTTTATTCATATTTAAGTCCTCTCTACCAGGCCATTAAAGCCATATTTAAAATCGTTTTTTTGCCGTGATAATTGTTGCGCTTGTATTTAGCTGTGCATTTTCGGCAGGTGCTCGCCCTCTTTCCTTTGCTTTTATTAAAATCAGTTAACAATCTTATTTGGCTACAGCCTTTTACTTTATTTGTGCTTTTACATATTTTAGTTTCAGGCATTAAGCTGAAGCCAAAATTA
>SOIY01000058.1 GCA_004376785.1 Candidatus Stahliibacteriota bacterium
CAGTAGTCTCTTTTACGAGCAATGCACTGAGAGAAATAGTATCACCCTTCTTTACTTCAAATTTATCTATATAAGATTTGTAACCAGGTTTTTGCAGTTCAATTTTATGTTCACCAACAGAAAGACTATCAATCAATGCCGGTGTCAATAATCCAAGATTTTTATTATCAAGATAAATAGAGGCATTACCAGGTATTGATTTGATATTAGCAACACCAAAAATTTTCATTTTTTCAGGATATAATAATTTTTTTTGACGCCTTTTATAAAACGCAAATACAACAATAGCTACAATCAAAATTCCAACAATAATTCCCACTGGTAAAAGTATGTTCTTCCTCGCAGGAACTTTTGCCTTTTTCTCTTTAACCTGTACTGCCTTTTCTTTTTTTGCCTTCAATTCTGAAACATGCATTTTTGCCTGACTATGTTCAGGATCAAAATGCAGAACTTTACTGAATTCATTAATTGCATCATCGATTTTTTCATAACCCCGGGTCATAAAGTAAAGACCCCGTTCAAAATGCTTCTTTTTCCTCTCCTGAGCTAAATCCTCAAAATATTCAGCCGGCTTATTTATAAATTCGCCAATGCTATTCCGAGAAATCTCAATATTTTTCCTACGGGAATAAGAAGAAATATCCTCACAAACTTCTGATATGTGCTGGTATCTTTTATCAAGATTCTTTTCGAGCATTTTTTCAATAATATCATTGACTTCTCTGGTGATTACAGGATTGGCATCTGCAGGTTTGGGTGGTTTAACTGTCAGTATTTCGTGAATTACTGACGAATAATTCTCGCCGCGAAATGGTTTCACTCCAGTAATCATTTCATAGATAACCACACCAGAAGAGAAAATATCAGTACGATGGTCAACTTTTTTACCGGCTGCCTGTTCCGGAGACATATAGGCTGGAGTCCCGACTATTGAACCAGTTATTGTTATTGATGTAAGATCCTGAGCCTGGGCTAACCCAAAATCGGCGATTTTTACCATCCCATCATAGCTAATTAAGATGTTAGCAGGTTTTATATCGCGATGAACCACGCCCTTTTTGTGAGCGTGGTTGAGTCCTTGACTGATTTCATGCGCTATAGCAAGGGCAATATCATGTGGTACGAATTTTATTGAGTTTATTAAATCCTTTAAGCTCTTTCCTTCAACATATTCCATGGCAATAAAATAGACATCCTCTGCTTCTCCATAATCAATAATATTAACAATGTTTTCGTGTTTGAGATTTGCTGCTGCCTTTGCCTCTCTTTCGAATCTTGTTATAAAATTTTTATCCTGGGCAAGGTGACCATGCAATATCTTAACAGCAACGACTCTATCTAAAGAGACCTGAACTGCTTTATAAATTGCTGCCATTCCACCAGTAGCAATAAGTTCTTTAATCTCGAAGTTTTTGATTGTTCGGTTAATCATGCTTTATTAAGATTATATTAAAATAACATATTAAGTCAACCCCCACACCAATTATTGTAATAAACTATCCATAATA
>SOIY01000348.1 GCA_004376785.1 Candidatus Stahliibacteriota bacterium
CATTTTTAGGTCCAAGCCAGCCCCTTCGCGCTGTAGCAACACCGAACTTCATCCATAAAAGTCCTTCTGTGCTGTGGGCATCAGTACCGATCGAAATCTTTATGCCCATCTCCTTTGCAAGCTTCAAATTAACATCATTCAAATCTAATCTATCCGGATAGGCATTCAACTCAAGCCAGGTACCTGTTTGAGCTGCCTTTTCCATTACTTTATGGATATCTACTACATAACCTTCTCGTTGAGAGATTAATCTGCCAGTAGGATGGGCAATTATATCAACATAGGGATTATCCATTGCTGCGCAGATTCTTTCTGTAACATTTTTTGTAAAACCCTGGTGAATTGCAGCGACAACAAGGTCACATTGTTTCAGGATATTATCAGGATAATCCAGTTTACTGCTTTTGATAATATCGACTTCAACGCCTTTTAACACACGCAATTTTTTAGATTGTTTATTAATATTATCAATTTCCTGCCACTGTTTGTATAATCTTTTTGGTTCCATGCCATGGGCATATTTTGCAGATTGTGAGTGATCGGTTATCAATATATATTCATAGTCAAGTTTCCTGGCAAAAACTGCGAGCTGTTTGATTGTAGCTGTAGAATCTGAATATATCGAGTGCATCTGCAAGTCACCTTTAATATCTTTCATCTCAATGAGCTTGGGCAATTTCTTTTTTAATGCAGCTTCAACCTCGCCTCGGTCTTCCCGTAATTCTGGCGGAACATATGCCAAACCAAGGATTTTATAAACTTCTTCTTCAGTTTTACCTGCAACCATTTTTTTACCTTTTACGCCTGTATCTCGTAGAGAGAATATACCATACTCACTCAATTTCAAATGTTTTGACTTGGCAATATTACGCAGCTTGATATTATGTGCCTTTGAACCGGTAAAATACTGAAGAGCAGTACCATAAGATTTTGGCTCAACAATCCTCAAATCGACCTGGATACCGTCTTTAACAATAATTGAGCTTTTTGTCTCACCGGCTGCTAATACACGTTCGGTCTCGGGAAATTTCGTGAATATTTTAATGATTTCTGCTCCATTTTTTCCTGTAGCAAGAATATCAATGTCTCCGATTGTTTCTTTCCAGCGGCGTAAAGATCCGGCTGAAGAGATATCCTTTATTTTTGTATACTTTTTTATGTAATCGATAATCTCTTGTGCAATTTTTTGCGCAACTGCAATAGAGAGTCTCTTATGAGCTCTTTCATACAGGTCTAATCCTTTCTTAATATTTTCAACCTTTTTCTCACCCATTTGCGGCAGTTTTGCAAGGCTGCCGTTTTTGATAACCTTTTTCAGATCTTTTAAATTTTTTACACACAATTTTTTGTTTGCTAAGGCAAGTGTTTTTGGACCAAGATTTTGTATGTCGAGCATATCGAGCAGTGTGTTTGGAATGCCTTTGGTTACCTCTTTATATTTTTTCATCTTGCCAGTAGAGAGATATTCATTAATCTTTTCAGCAATTGCCTTGCCAATGCCGGG
>SOIY01000249.1 GCA_004376785.1 Candidatus Stahliibacteriota bacterium
AAACCAAAAGACTCCATTTTACCTCCTAATAGTAATAAATACCTAAACCCAGCCCGTTTGTAATGGGCTGGGTAAATGCCTAAACCCCGTTAGATGTTTACTATCTAAACGGGGTAAACCCCTAAAATCCATTGCCCGACTTTTAATCTGGAAATAACTAATGCTCAAGTCTAACATCCAATATTTTATCATATCCCCTCTACTCAATTTCAACATATTTAGTTTCAAACCCAAATGGTTTAAATGGTTTACTTCCACCCGCATAAAATCTTCCAAAGAATTCAATATATTGTAATCGCATTGTATGAATAAAACCACCTAATGCATTTATTACAATATTGAAAAGATGGCTGGGTATAAGAATTAATATGGCCAGCGCTACACCAACTACCGGAACCTCAATCATCATCCAGGCAATTTTATTTATTGCTATGGCAATGACGCCCGTAACCATACCCAATGCCATTAATCTGACATATGAAAGGACTACGCCAAGATAACCTGATATTCCATAAAAATTATACAAACCCCATGCTAATTTACCTAAAACCTTTTTTGCCTCATTCAATCTTGTGAACTCAAAAATGAGCAAAGGAATTATAAAATAATATACTTCCTTGGGAATCTGTATTTGGTAATGTATATTAAAAAGTCCGCCCAGGATAAGTTTTGTGAGTCCCACCCATAAAAGAAAAACAATCACAGCCCATATTCCCTGGTCTAAAAGTTTTGGTTTGCCTTCAGGATGTGATGCTACAATTATCCCAGTTATACAGAGCCACATCAATATTTCCAGAATCATCTTTCCTGGAATTGAAGATTTAAAAATTGTAAAATACAAAATGATCGAAGGTAGGAATATAAACCAGGTAAGATTTGCATATATTGCCTGGCCATATTCTTTATTTTTCATTGAATCAAAAACCTCAATACCAATGCCGAGCATCATATGTATAAAGCCTAATCCCAATGCAATTCCAATGAATATCATAGGATTGGTAAGCGGGTCAAAAAGTATAAGGGATCTCCTGAATTGTGCTAAAGGCTCAAAACCAATAAGTTCGAATAGATCGCCTGCCCAACCACCAACCATAGCACCGGTAAATATAGTCAATATTCCTCCCATAAGAATTATCCATATGAGGCTTCTGTCACCAGCGACCTTTTTCAAAAGATACATCGAAAAAAGGATCAAAAATATTCCGTAGATTGCATCTGTAATACACAGGGCAAAGAATAATGGAAAAAATATTGCAACAAATAGTGTTGGGTCATACTCCTTGGAATCAGGCATACTATAGAGTTTTATTAGTGTTTCATATGGTCGGCTCCATTTTGGATTGGTTAGTGCAATGGGCGGCTTTTCATCAGGTTCAGGTTCAATTTTGTCATACACTGCAAGCTCAGTTTTTTTAACCAGTGCATCCAGACGCTTCAAATTCCTTTTTTTTATCCAACCAATAACATTGGTCGTTCTTGTTGTTTCTGGTAAGGTTCCAGCAATCTCTTCTTTTTTATCTTGATTAGTAATATGGTCGCATGTGACTTCAAGCTTAGAAAGTTCTTTAGATAATTCAGTCTCTTTTTTCTGTAATTCCTCAATCCGATTTTTGGTCTGTTCAACTCTTTGTTTTAACGTGGTAATGGTTTTTGCAGGGATACCTGCCAGATCCTTAAAACCAACAATTTCACATTCATTTTCAATAAGCCTGGAGCGCAATTGCGCGCCCTGTTCTTGTTTCACAAAAAAGATATAATATGATACTGAACCAACAGTGTTAATTGTCTCAAATGAATGCGGGATCTCTGCAATTTTTTTCATTAACTCTTCACCAATCTCTTTTGATGGAATAATACAGGGTATTGCTTCGGTTTGTTTAAACGATTTTAAAAGGTTAATATCGTATTTTATCGGTGTCCACGGTGATAAAATACTGATATCGTCAATAAGACTGCGCAGTAAGACTTCGCTCTGCTCTTTCTCTTTTTTTATCTGCTCGAGTTGGGCAACTGTTTTTTCGTAATCATACGACTGGACAGAATTTTCAAATTCCTTAAAATTTATGGGTTTTTTAATTTTAATAAAGGTCTCAAGCAAACCGCGTTTTTTATACCCGGATAACTGATTTAATGCATCATGTATCCTTGTGAGTTTTTCAGAAGAACGAGGTGTTGATTCTTTTAATTCAGTAATATGTACAAGACCTTCTTTTTGCAGGTTTTGTAGAAAGTTGTCTTTTATGCTTTTATGAACAACTATATGTATTTTTTCTACTGAGAGGACGGCCATTTAAGAATTATTTCCTGAACTTTTGTTATAGATTTATTTTTATTATTCTTATATGAATTTTTTACTTTAGTAATATCTTTTTCATGCTCCTTCTGGAGTTTTTCAATTTCTTTGTCAGAACTTTTCTTTGCCTGAACCAGGTTTTCCTCTAATAATTTCTCTTTTTCATTATCTAAACCAGTAAATTCTTTCTCGCCATTCTCGTGTTCCTTATCCAGTAGTTTTTGTCCTTGGCTTTCTGCCTCTTGCTTCAGTTTTTCAGCCTTTTCTTCGGCTTTTTTAATATCTTCAATTAATTTCATGGTGAATATTGTAGCCAAAAATAACAAAAAGTCAACAGGTGGTTTATGGCGAAACGGTTGTGTCCTCCACACCTATACATAGGTGTGGGGGTGGGAAAGAACTGCCATTGCGACCCCGTTTTTATTCTCAGTTTATTATTATGTCAATTGACTAAATGATAAAATGAGTGTGATAACTACAATAAGAACCTGCAACCACCTTAATGGTTTCTTTTCTAGATAAAAAATTAAAGAACTCAAAAAATAGTTTTCAAAACCCTCTGGCATTCTGTGTTTATATATTTTTTTCTACAGTAATAGTTTTTGCTCTTCTTTACATTTAATCAGCATGCCCTTAATTGCCATCTTGAGCCTTTTTCTCCCCTCTAATTTATATATCAAATATTATTGTTGCTTTATAGTATTTAGATGTTTTCTTTAATTGAAAATTATGGTACGTGGGATTTTTTATTTCAGTCTTGATTTTGTGTTTTTTATTATTAAAAATATCACCAGACAAATGTGCCTTGAGTGACAAATTATCTATAGAGATTTTATATTTTTCAGGTATGAAGCCATGTACAGAAAAATTATAGATCAGTTCACGGCACCAATCAATAAAAAGGTCTTCCTGCGATTCACTTTCAACCTCAATTTTAATTTGTGTTTTTAATTCTACTTTTCCCGAAATCTGGGTTTCAAATATTGCTCTACCAATATTAACAAATAATTCTTCTAAATTTTTACCATATACCTCAATTCCTAAATCTGCTGTGTGGTCAATATATTTATATATGGGTTTCATTCTTTGAGAAAGTTTAGCCAGAAATTGTGCGCTGTCAATGGAACCGATATACTTGGGACAGGCAGGACAGGTTCAACAGACAAAATTAAGCATGGTGACATTGACAGCAATACTTTTTTGGTATATAATACAAAAATTATGAATTCAATAAGCAATGAAGAAGCGTACAAAAAAAACCTTGGGCGGTTAAACAAAATCGGTGAGAAAAAAGGTTATATTTTTAACCCTAACCAGGATTGGGTTGCACAGGTTCTCAGACTCATGACAAACAATCTAAAGAAATTCGGCAAATATTTTTGCCCGTGCAAACAACACTATCCTGTTGATATAAGAACCGATGTTGTGTGTCCTTGTCCTACGCTCGATCAGGAAGTGGCTGATAATGGATTTTGTCATTGTCGGCTCTTTTACAGAAAAGGTTTTGAGAAAGAGAAGTTTGATATTCTTGAAACCATAACCTGCCCTGGCTGAGCGTCGAAGATGTCTGCTGCGCAGTTGGCGCAGGCACTTGCAATCCTTGACCGACCCGTGGACAAAAATCTGCTGATTGGTGTTAATACGGCAGATGATGCTGGAATTTATAAGATCAGCGAGAACTCAGCAGTCGTTTACACTATTGATATTCTCACTCCAGTTGTCAGAAACCCGTACATTTATGGTCAGATAGTTGCGGCAAATTCGATCTCTGACATCTATGCAATGGGAGGAGATCCTAAACTTGGTTTGAACATCATTGGCTTTCCCGGTAATGGAGATCCAGAGACCATGGGTGAAATCCTGCGCGGTGGCCAGGATAAAGCAAGAGAAGCTGGAGTTTTGATAATCGGGGGCCACACATTTGTGTCTGATGAAATAAAATACGGTCTTTCTGTAATAGGTTATATTCACCCGGACAAAATTATCTCTAATGCCGGAGCAAAACCAAATGATTTTGTTCTTCTGACCAAACCGATCGGCGCTGGTGTGATTATTCAATCAGTCGTGGTTGGCAAAAAACAGGGAGTAGATCTTAATCCAGTTCTTAAGACAATGACCATGCTAAACCGTGATGCTTCTGTGGCAATGAGAAAAGCAGATGCCCATGCGGCTACTGATGTTACTGGTTATGGTTTAGCCGGACATCTGGTTGAGATGGCTGAAGCAAGTCGGGTCGGTATTGAGCTCGAGTTATCAAAACTGCCCGTTCATGAAAAGGCAATTGACCTTTTGAAACTGGGGGTTGAAGACCCGGGTATTACAATGAATCTCGGTTCTTTTGCCGAGCGCGTAGTGCACAAGAATGCAGATCATTTGCTTGCCAAATTGATTTTCAGTTCAGAAACATCAGGCGGACTGATCATTGTACTACCTGAAGAAAGATTGGATGTCTTCAAGAAATACTATAGTGGTCTGGCACCGATCATTGGACGAGTCACAAAAGAAAACCCAGGACAGGTTACTGTTTTATAAAAGGGGACAGGCTACTTTTTATATAAGAGTTTCTTTAATGAATATGCTTATGTGTTTGAAATAATAAAAAGTAGCCTGTCCCCTTTTTATTTATTGTGCTCTGAATTACCTCCCCACATATACCAGCCATCATCATTCT
>SOIY01000044.1 GCA_004376785.1 Candidatus Stahliibacteriota bacterium
CTTGATTTTCTCTAAGAAATTCCTTACCATTTCGCGTTTTGAATCTTCATAATAAGGACAAGTGCTACTGATATCAGGCAAATTATAGATTTTGGCAATGGCCTGGATGTTCTGTTTATCAAAATAGTAAAGTGGTCGAATAAAGAAAAATCTTCCCTGGATCATTGATTGCTTTGGAACAAGCGTAGACATCTCACCATTATATATCATATTCAATAATATTGTTTCAGCTACATCTTGTTTGTGATGGGCAAAGGCAATTTGAAAAAAACCGAGTTTGTCGGCAACTTCTAAAAGTTTTTTTCTTCTTTCGCGCGCACAGGGATAACATTTCTTTTTAACATTTTTAATCTTCTTGTTAATGTTTATTTTAACAATGGTATAAGGAACAGTATTTTTTTTGAATAATTTTGTTAAATTTTCTACACGCCATTCAGGAAATTGTGGGTTTATGTGACAGGCGTGTATTTCCCATTTCTGGTTAAATCGCAGGTTATACTCGAGGAGTAGTAAAAGTAGCACCAGACTATCTATTCCACCTGATACACTGACCAGGACGCGCGAATTTTTTTCTAAAAATCCGTGACGCTGAATTGCCTGTCTCACCAAAGAAAGACAGGAATTGATCAATCTTCTGCCTTCTGTTTTATCAAGCAGCAATTATCTAAGTACTGTCAGTTGTTTTATTGCAACACCCTTTTTTGATTCAAGCCGGTAAAAATAGACGCCATTAGGTACAAGATTACCTTTTCCATCATCAGCTTTCCAGGTTACCCGATGGGTTCCTTTGGTATAGTGACCTTTGGCAATAACATTGACTGGCTTCCCAATCAAATTGTAGACCGTGATGCTTAAATTAAGAGGTTGATTAATGGTAAATTCAATTTCAGTGTAATTGTCAACGGGATTCGGTTGATTGGTTTTCAAAATGATTATTTCACCTCTTCTGCTCTTACTTATACCAGATAGAATTTTTAAGACATTTTGCATTTCGTCAAAGATAATTATGTTGTGGTTTACAGGATTTATTAAGACCCTTGAGCTTAAAGGTATTCTATCAATATTAGCCTTACTTTTATAATCACCGTTAGGCTCCAAGACGAGCATAGAATCAGAAAAAAGAATATACAAATTACCATTCTGATCAGCAGAGAAATCGAGTATTTTATTTGAAGCGCTGTATATTATTCTCTTTTTGTAAGCTCCAGTATTATTAAGGGTTCCATCAGTCCAAGAGTAGATCCGATTATTTGCAAGTGTATACAGGGGGGTTTGTTTATTATCGTAGTCAGCTGAAGGGATTGTGCTAAATCTTTCCACATCAGTACTGATTGAACCTAATATTTCTTCGTCGCGTACAAATGTTAGTCTGCCTGATTCCTGAATAATTATAAACGGTTTGTTATCAGCAGTAGCAATACCTATTTGACCCGGAGCATTGAACATAAGATTTGTTGACCGGGACAATCCTCCTTTATCCAGACTTAGTACGGAAAGACGGTTATTATAATCAACAATATATACCTTATCATCTAATACTGTAAGTAAATGTCCATCATTAATTTCCTGAATAAGAAACGGATTCTTAGACGTTGCTTCGTATTTCAGTATTGATGATGTGGAGAGGAGCCAGAGCTCTCCAGAATTATTTATTGTCAGGTCATTGACCTTAATACCCTTGGGTAGCTTTATTTCGTCGTACTGCTGCCATTCTCCGAGGGCGATGCAGATAAGAAAAAAGAACACAAGTAATTTTTTCATAGACCTCCTTGTTTATGTGACCTATTTGTTTCATACATAAAATTATATGCAAATCATAATAAATGTCAAGACCTAAATTCAATTGTCTTTTATAGCCTTCTTGAGCCATCTAATTTATTTACATTTGACAAACTGTAGGTTTTCAGTATAATAGATTCTATGAAAAGCACAACTATTATTGGATTGAAACATAATGGCAAGGTGGCAATAGGATGTGATGGACAGGTGACAACGGGTGAGGTTGTGATGAAGCATACTGCCAGAAAGATTCGTAAAATGTATAAAGATGAAATCCTCACAGGTTTTGCCGGCTCAACTGCTGATGCTCTAACACTTTTTGAGCGATTTGAATCGAAGCTTGAGGAGTTCAGGGGAAATCTGCCCAGGAGCGTTGTTGAACTGGCAAAGGACTGGCGCCAGGATAAGGTGTTGCGCCGGCTTGAAGCACTGCTCGCAATATTGGATAAAGACCATGCCTATGTGGTTTCGGGTTCTGGGGATATTATTGAGCCGGACCATGGGATTGTATCAATAGGCTCTGGCGGGCCATATGCCCTTGCTGCCTGTCAGGCATTGGTTAAATATTCAAACCTGTCTGCTAAAAAGATTGTTGAAGAATCGATTGGGATCGCTGCAAGTATTTGTATTTATACAAATAACGAAATTCTTATTGAGGAACTATAACCCAGCACTTATGTATAAATGCTGCGTAAAATTAACTTTTGCGTCGGGACAGGACTATCTTCAATTTTCTTAATGCATTTTCTTTTATCTGCCGCACTCGCTCGCGCGTTATATTCATTATTCGACTGATTTCCTCAAGGCTGTGTACATCATAGTCGCCCAGTCCGAAATTTCTTTTTAATATCTCCTGTTCTCTTGGCTCAAGTTTTTTTAGTGCCTTCAGAAGTTTTTCTTTTTGATTCTTTTTCTTAAATATCACGTCGGGAGGTGGAGCTAAAAGATTGTCAGCACCTTCAATGTCAAGACGAACCGATTCAATATAAGGACTCTCTGTATCTTCAAATGTTTCATCGAGTGAATATGGTGGAACCAATTCGCCAAGTGCCAGAGATACAGCACTCTCGTCTACCTTCAGAATCTTAGCCAATTCTTCAATTGTTGGTTCTCTACCTTTTTTTTGTATGAGCTTCAATGTTTGAACATGCATTCTTTTAGCCAGGTAACTTTTTGGAACTATACCCCGTCTCGCATTGATTGCATCGTAGATTGCCCTTTTTATCCACCACACAGAATAGGTGTTAAATCTGTAACCCTTTCTCTCGTCAAATTTGCTGGTCGAATGAATAAGACCCTCATTTCCGGCATTTACTAATTCGGAGAGAGTCAATCCCTGGTTCTGAAATTTTTTAGCGATGAACACTACAATTCTTAAGTTTGCACAAATCATCTTTTCTTTAGCATCTTCATCATATTTCTTTCTTATTCTTTTTGCGAGTTTGAACTCTTCTTCTTTTGAAAGAATCGCATAGCGGCTTATCTCTTCAAGATACTGTCTTAAACCCCTGTCAGTGATTATCTTGAGCATTAAGATATTATATGGTTTCGCAAAAGATTAAAAGCATAAATCACATTATGATTCATGGTGTTATTGCGACGTATAATTTTCTCTTGCCTCTTTGAATATGCAATATGGCAGGCTTCCCTTTTTTCAGTTTTGATACGACTGCGCGGTAACTGTTGACATTCTTAATTTCATTTTTCTCGATAGTCAGGATGACATCGCCCACTCTGATACCTGCCTCTTCAGCAGGGGAGTTTATTGTAACAGCTATTACCACTACACCACTTTTTGTCTCCAGGTTAAAGCGCTCCGCCTGGGAATCAGTTACATCTATCACTTTCAAACCTAATTCAGATTTCTCTTTTTCCTCATCAGTAGCACTACTCAGTTTTTCTGGAAATTCACCCATCTTTACGCTAATCATTTTTTTTCTGCTATCTCGGAATATTTTCATTTTCACAGTTTTACCAACCTGAGTAGATGCAACATGGATTCTGAAAGATTGCAGGTCTTCTACTTCTTTTCCGTCAAATTCTAATACTACATCGCCACTTTTCAAGCCAGCTTTACTCGCCGGCGTATTTTCCACAACATCACTTATTAATACACCTTTGAGTGATGGAAGACCAAGCGCATCTTTCAGGTCTCCAGTGATTTCCTGCAGGTATACACCAAGGTATCCTCTGGTAACCTTTCCTTTGTCCTTTAGTTCATCTATAATATTTTTAGCGAGATTTGCAGGAATTGCAAATCCTATTCCAACATTCCCACCAGTTGGTGAAGTAATTGCAGTATTTATTCCAATGACTTCTCCATGGATATTTACCAATGGTCCACCTGAATTGCCCGGGTTTATTGCCGCATCAGTCTGCAAAAAGCTCTGAAAATCTGGTCCTCCAGGAAGAGGTATATTGGCTCTGCCTTTTGCTGATATTACACCTACAGTTACTGTTCCTTCAAGATGGTAAGGATTACCAATAGCAATTGCCCAATCACCAACCTTTACTTTATCTGAATCACCAAATTTTAAATAAGGCAATTTTTCACCATTCTCTATTTTCAATAATGCTATGTCAGTTCTTTGATCAACACCAATGATTTTCACTTTGTCGCCCTTGAATTCTTTTTTATTTGTCAGTTTCACTACGATATTAGATGCATCTTTGATTACATGATAATTCGTAATAAGATAACCGTCTTCAGAGACTGTGAACCCAGAACCCAGGGTTTGTGTCTTGCCTTCAAATTTTGGCATACCTTTGAAGAAATCTTTGAAAAAATCATCAAAGGGCCCTTCAAAATGCCATTCAAAGCCAGGTGCGCTTCTGGTAACTTTTTTTTCTGCTGAAATGTTAACTACAGATGGCGATACTATTTCTGCTATTTTAGTAAAAGGACTCTCACCAGCTTCATTGACAAGTGGGATGGATATCTGTTGTTCTGTCTGGGCTTCGCTTCTATTTGCCAGTGTTGGAAGGCTGGCTGTAATGATTATTCCAAAGAGAAATGCAAATATTGCAGCTGCACCTGCAATTATACCAGCAGTTCGTAAAGAAATTTTATTCATTATGATAGCCTCCTTTTGCCATTTATTTCATTATCATATGACCACAGAAAATGAGGTCACTGATGGAAAAAA
>SOIY01000206.1 GCA_004376785.1 Candidatus Stahliibacteriota bacterium
ATGTAATGCCTATTTTTGTCATTCATAAACATCATGCAACGCATCTACACTGGGATCTCAGACTTGAGATGGATAATGTTTTAAAATCCTGGGCAGTACCAAAAGAGCCTCCAACAAAGCATGGAATTAAAAGGCTCGCTTTACAAGTACAAGACCATGCATTAGATTATGCAGATTTCAAAGGTGAAATTCCTGAAAACCAATATGGCGCAGGAAAAGTGGAAATATGGGATAAAGGTGAATACATTTTATTAGAAAAACATGAAAATCGTATGAAATTTGAGCTTTTAGGCGAAAAGCTTAAAGGAATTTATGTGCTTTTCAAATTTCCCAAAGCAGGCGAAAATGCCTGGTTATTTTTTAAAATAAAAGAGCCTTCAAAATAATTCAAGAATTTTAGTAATTTTTCAATTTTTAATAAAAACTTGTAGTTGAAAGACGCAGCGACTACAATCTCTTGACTATTAGTCATATATAGGTATAATATGACAAGGAGATAAACTATGGATGAGAAAACACAGCAGATAAAGGTAGAATTAAGCCCTGAACAATCTGAAGGAATATATGCAAATGGGATCGGAATTAGCCATACGCCTTCAGAATTTATACTCGATTTTATGCGATTTTTACCAGGGGCACAAAAAGCAAAAGTCTTTGCTCGCATTATTATGACACCACAAAATGCTGTTATAGTTAGAAAAGCATTAGAAGATAATCTAAAAAAATACGAGGAGCGATTTGGCAAAATTAAAATCTTTGGCAAAACACCAAAAGAAATCGGTTTTAAATAAAACGATTAATTTCTTTGTAAAATCTAACTTTCATGCATATCTTGTTGGTGGGTATGTCAGAGACACGACCCTTGGCATAAAACCCATTGATATTGACACTGTTGTAGAAGGAAATGCAATAAAAGCCGCAAAAGCGCTAAATTTAAAATTAAAAGGAAAATTGTGTATATATAAGGAGTTTGGTACAGCTTCAATTATTACAAAGGCTGAAAGAATCGATCTGGCAAGTGCCAGAGTAGAAAAATATCCATCACCTGCAAAACTACCACATGTTTATCCTTCGACAATAATTGAGGATCTTAATCGTCGTGATTTTACAATAAATGCAATGGCAATGTCCATATCAAAAGAAGACTTTGGTGAGATATTTGATCCTTTTAATGGATTAGAGGATATAAAAAAAGGTTTAATCAGGGTTTTACATAAAAACAGTTTTAATGATGATCCAACACGTATTTTTCGTGCATTGAGATATAAAAATCGATTCGGTTTTAAGATCGAGAAAAAAACAAAAATTATAATGAAAGAGGCGATAGATAAAAAAATGATAAAGCAACTGACTGGTCAAAGAATACTTAACGAAATCAGACTTATTTTTACAGAAAAAAAATATCAAGAAACCATAAAGGATTTATCAGATTTAATCATTTTTAAAATCAAGAAGAAAGATTGGGAATTGTTACCACTTTTAGGTCCAAATAGAATCTATTTATATCTTTCTAAATTAGACACAAACGAATTTCCTCTAAAGACTGAAGAAAGAAAGATAATGCATGATTTAAATAAAACAGGAAGCATAATTTCAAGATTAGAAAAGACGTCAAAAAATAGTATTATTTACAATATCCTCTACCCTATTTCTGATCAGGTTATTGATATGATTCCATTAATACGTCCAGAATTAAAGAAAAAAATCAATATATATTTTAGACTAAAGAAAATCAAACCTTTTATAAAAGGTAATGATTTAAAAAATTTAAAGGTCAAACAAGGTAGAAAATTTAAGATTTTATTGAAAAAAATGCTGGATTTGCAATTGGATAAAAAGATCAATAGTAGAAAAGACGCTTTACAATATTTGAAAAATCTTAAAAATAATGAATAGTCTGGTAACATATCTATTATTCCTGCCCCCTATTCTACTCGCATTAACAATCCATGAATATTCTCATGGTTATATTGCATTACGAATGGGAGATCCTACAGCCAAATTTGCTGGTAGACTCACATTCAACCCGATCAAACACATTGATATTTTTGGACTCCTTGCATTCATAATATTCAGATTTGGTTGGGCAAAGCCTGTACCAATAAATCCCTATAATTTTACAGATATGAGAAAAGGTATATTATATACATCACTTGCTGGTCCTTTATCAAATTTCCTCGTTGCCATACCTTTTGGTCTTGTTTTAAGAATCTTCCCTATGAATATCAATGAACTTTTGCCATTAAGAATATTGCTTGAGGCATTTGTGGTCTTTAACCTTATACTCTGCGCTTTTAATTTAATACCAATCCCGCCTCTTGATGGCTCGAAAATACTGTTCAGTCTATTACCACGAAGTTATGAACACATCGAATACTGGCTTGAGCGATATGGCTTCATGCTTCTTATCGGTCTAATATTTTTCGACAGGATTACCGGTATACCGATTCTTTGGGGATGGATTGGCCCATTTGTAAGTCTTTTTGGTAAATTGTTCGCAGGCCCTTTAATAATATTATAAATCAATTGTCAATATTTAGGTATTTATCCCCACACCAAAGACTTTGGTGTGGGGGTTAGGCATTTAAAATATGGAGGCAATATGAGCAAATTGCTGAGAATATTACTAATAGTAATAGGTTTAATAGTAGTTGTAATAGTTGCTGGCTATTTTACTATAAAGGCATTTTTAACTCCTGATACTATCCAGAACATTGCTGAAAAAGCCATTTCAGAAAGTATCCATCGTCCTGTTGAAATTGGTAAAGTAGGTTTAAGGATTGGATTAAAAGTCGGCATTACAATTGATGACATCGTACTATCCAACTTACAAGGGTTTAGTCCAGAGCCCATGATGCAAATTGATAGAACTACCCTTAATTTGAAATTATTACCTTTACTAAGGAGGCAGATTGTAATTGCTGGTATAGATTTATCAGGTCTTAAAATTAATGTTGAACGCAATAAAAAAGGTAAGTTAAACATTCCCACAATCCCTTCTAAAAAAGGAAAAGGCACGGGCTGGTCTTTATCTCTTTATTCAATTAATATTTCTAATGGTGATATACAGTATGTGGATGCAAAGAGTAAAACAGAAATTCAGATAAAAGACATCAAACAGAATATTCAGTTTAAGGGTAGTAAAATTTCTTTTTCAGGAGAAAACACAGTTTATACTCTAAAAGGTAAAAATATACCAGAAATGGTAATAAAAACCAAAAATAATGCTGAATACGATACACTGAAAAAGAATTTATATATTAAAAAAGTGACGGCATTGTACGAACCTATTTATCTTGAAGCATCAGGTACTATTGAACAAATGGAAACGATTAATCTCAGTGCGAATTTAAAAATTGATGATATGTCTAAGCTAAAATCATTAATACCGACTGGATCGCGACCAAATAGATTGAGTGGTGCATTAAAAACAAACTTCTCTGTATTGGGAACATTAAAAAAACCAAGATTAGATGGCAGATGCGAATTAAAAAACATTACGATTATACCAAAGGGAATGATTCGTGGATTTGAAAAAATTCGAGGTAGTCTGTCATTCGACCAAAAGGCAATAAGGAATATCATCATACAGGGAGAAATTGGAAATGCAAAAATAGATATTAGCGGTTCAATAACTAACTTACATGATCCTATACTCAATATAATAACTAAGATTAATGGAAATCTTAAGGATATTGAATCAATAACTGACGAGATGAAGGACATAAAAATGAAAGGTCCAATTTTTGCAAGTATGACAGTAAAGGGGAAAATGAAAAGTCCATCATTATTTGGCGAATACAGCATAAGGGATGCATATATTAATGGAATAGGACTGGCAAAGCCAATAACTAATCTTTATATCAAAGGAACTATTCATGGGGATGCTGCAAGAATAGATAAATGCAGTGGTCAGATTGGACGTTCTGATTTTTCATTCAATGGGCACCTATCCAATTTTAAAAAACCTGTTATACAGATAAACAATAAATCGAAAACCATAGACCTGGATGAATTGATACCAAAATCAAACAAAGGTAAAAAAGAAAAAGGTAAACCTGCACCTCTAACAGTTCAAGGTAGAACTCAGATTAATACATTGACTGGTCTGGACATGGTATTTAAAAATGTAAATACAAATTTCACTTATGAAAATGGCATTATAGATATACGAAACTGTATAGCAGATGCCTTTGACGGTAAAGTAAAATTCGATTTCTATTATAATGCAAATAATCCTGAGCCTTATAGTATTAATACAAATATGACTTCAATTTCTTCAAAAAAGATTCTTAAACGATTTCTGAAATTTGAAAATCTCGAAGGAAAATTGACCGGGGTGAGTAATTTTGATGGTAATGGTCTGAGCCAAAAGGAAGTTATATCCAACCTCACTGCCTCAGGTAATCTTACTGTAAAGAATGGTGTATTCAAGAATTTCGAGTTTCTCACCAAACTTTTATCGTGGCTTGGTATGAAAAATTATAAAACCGTAAAGGTCAATGATTTCACTGTATATTTTACGATTAATAAAGGCAAGGTCAATGTTAAAGATTGGGCACTTTCATCTTCAGTAGGCAATATCTTATCAAATGGGACAATTGGGTTAACTGGTAAAGTAAATCTTAACGTAACAACGACCCTGACGAAAAAATACTCAGATGTTGTAAAAAATTATCATGGAGAATGGATCTTCCCTATCGATAATAAAGGTAGAGCAACAATCGACATTGTTGTTACTGGCAAGTTAACAAATCCAAAATTCAGCCTGGATAAAAATAAGATTAAAAAACGGATAAAGGGAACAATAAAAAATGAATTTGAGAAAAAGCAAAAAGAATGGGAAAAGAAACTGAAAGAACTACTGAAAGGGAAATGATAAAACAAT
>SOIY01000229.1 GCA_004376785.1 Candidatus Stahliibacteriota bacterium
TTTATCATTTTAATTACCGCCCCGATGGAATGGTAACAATGTTATCAAGCTTACCATCAACAATAGAGACAACTATGACAGCAATAACGGTTCCATTCTCGTCTTTTTTATTATAGATCCATTGCTCAAAAGATCGTTTCAGGGCTGTGTTGCCATCGTTAATGTTAAAAGCATTAACAATCTTTTTAGTAGGACCGTTTGGAAAATCAACACTTATTTCCTCCCACAATTTACTGAGAGTTCTTTTCGGCCCAAGAACAACAACATCTTGATCAGGCGCAACCGCTGTTTTTGTACTCCTCTTTTGCAATGCCGGACATCCAGCAGTAAAAGAAACAACAATTGCCAGTAATAATAAAGTTAAAAGTAATTTTCTAAATCTCATGATTTAAATCCTCCTGTTTTATTTATTCCCCGTCTTCTTTTCTTATTTGTAGGAAGCTGGCGCTATCTATATGCATGGTAGACACAGTATACAATTTGTTATAGAATTTTTTAGGTATCAGAGTGCATTTTATCTTTGATTCAACAACACCTGTAGATAATACAACAGAATTGTCTATAACTTTGGTGACTTGGAACACTTCGTCAGCTTCGCCGGCAACTAAAACGTAATCACCCATCTTTATTTTTTTCATTTTTCTCCCTCAACAAGTTAATTGCTGATGCATTGTATTTTATTCATACATTTCGAGAATTTATTCATTTATCAACCCACCTTAGGTTTTATTTCTTTTTCGTTTGAATATCCATTTGTAGCATTAAACCCATGTATATGGAAATGTGGTGCAGATATTATCTTCTCTGCTTTGGCATCACATTTAGAACACTCTACCTCTTTAACGTCTCCTTTAACTATGGCTTCTGTGATTGTACCACATTTTTTACATCTGAATTCAAATAACATCTATTCTAGCTCCTCTTATTTTTCTAAGTAATCTGCTCATTGCGCCTTCTACATAAATAAAGTCAGTAGCTTTAACAGCTGAGCCAAATTCAGCATTGACTGTATTTAGAAAATTCTGATTTGGTGATTCTTTTAGTTCTGACCATTCTATACAGTCGTCGGCATCTAATGTAGGACCACCCGTTTGTGGTACTATAGGACTGACCCATATTTTATCATCTATATAGGTTGCATAAGTACCATACCCTTCTAGTTTTAAAATACCATTTATTAACATATTATTTCCTTTAAAGTTTGCCCACCCCATCCCCACTCGATTCCTATGCACACAAACTGTATGCGACGCCTATGAATATCAAATCGCACAGCGTTAGATGATACATGATAGGCTAATAGCACCACATAAATAATAATTGAGCACCCTCTAACGGGGGACAATGCATTATGCGGTGTTTCCAAATCTACTACTCGTGTCAGACCCGCCACGGTCACTAGTGACTAATAAACTTGGGCACTACACTAGACGTAGCAGAAGCTAGGTTGTAGACTTATACTGGTCATCTAGTTTGTTTTACTTCTCCGATTCATACCTATAGCCACTAAATGGGTGCTGTTGGACACCGCCAGCCAGGAAAATATTAATAGAATCAATCAGAAGTTATCAGGTTCCAGAAAATCTTAGTACTTGTTTACGACTAAGATTTTTTAGACTGTTAAAAGCATCAACGTAAATCTGTTTGCTTAGTTCAGTAAATCCTGGCGCTGAGTTAATTTCAATGAAGTATAATTCATATTTACTATCAACTATAAAGTCTACTGCTCCGAAATTCATACCAAGCATAGTTAATATCTTGTCAGAAACTTTCCAAGCCTCCCTAAATATATTATATGATCCAGGATTATGTACAGTAGCAAAGTGACCACCGTTACTATAGTTCCAAGCAATTTCATCATTACTCCCATATCTCTTTTGAACACTCCATTCGTCTTGTGGTAACCATTTAAAGGAATGAATTCTTATTTCATAAATTCTATTCTTAATGAATTGCTGATAGTATTTACCTGGAATCTGACCTTTTCTTCTTGCCCAACAAATTCCTTTACCACCGATAGAATTAACTCTCTTCTCAATCCAATCAGACTTGTTATCTTTTTTGTCCAAGGAAAGCTTCGTTTTGGGTACTGTAACGTCCTGAGAGGCCGCTCTTTGGACTACTTTAAATTTTGAGTATCCTACATACCTATTTAAAACTGGTATCTTTCTGGCTGATGGATACAATCTAAAGAAAGTAGCTAAATGATCCTTATTTAACCCATAATTTACCAGAATATCAGGCATTATCCTTGTTTTTCCTGTATAATTACGGATATTACACCCTTTTCTTATTTCTTTACAGGCGTTTGATCCTTTTTTTCCTATAAGTTTTATATTAATCATTTTTGTAACTCTAAATATTTTAACACACTCCTGATTTGTTGTTATGCGTTGTGCGTCTCCCCTGTTTTTTCCCATTTCCCACCACAAGAACATCGGTCGCCCACATCAAAATGTGGGTACTCTTCCCTTTCACTGTTACATTTTGAACATGTCCAAATATACATTAAATTTAATTCGGTGTCCGTTTCAGCGTCCTCCCTGGTTCGGTATTCTCGCATCCTTAACCTCCTTTAAAAATAATTTGCACAAAGGTAATGAACTTCCAAAGCAACAGCGTTATATGCTCTACCTTCTTTAGTTTTGACCTGCTTTTCTTTATTATCACCTGGACCTATACATACTAACGTAGTATAGTCACCTTCGACAAATGGTTTTTTTACAAGCAGGGCATAACTCTCCGATAGATGGATGACCCTTTGTCTTTGGCCCGAGTTTCCTCATTTTATTATCTACTTTTTCATGCGGCGTTGTTTTCAGCGATCCACTCTTGAAATGCTATAAGTGCATTCTTACAATCTGATGAATTGTTTATATAGTCATTTGTTTCATCGCTGTCATATCGTGGCTCGATAAGCCGCTCTAAAAATGGAGCTATTTTTTCAAGACATTCTATACTATTCATCTTAGCCTCCTTAACATCTTTTAAGTATTTTTCCCCCGACATCGTTTCAAATTAAGTTCATATAAAAAACTACCTTTTGTTTCAAACAATGTTTCATGTAAAAAATTACAGCGATAATACCCAGTAGCGTATGACAAGAATTTACACGTATTTTTCTTTTTTACATCATAACATAGGAAATTTGATGGAATACATTCCGGCGTTAGTTTCTCTTTGTATTTTACATTTATTATAGGGTACTCAACTATATCAATAAAATTATAATCTGCTAATCTCCAATTCTCTTCTTTTGTCGTACCCGATTCTTTAGGTTTTTTACTATCCAACTTCCATTCTCTACAGTTATACATGTGAAATCTTTGAATTGTGTCACGAGCATGCATATGAATATAAATAACATTATTGCTAAAATCAACTAAATTTATCGTGAACATTCTTGGAACAGTATAAAAGTTGCCATAGTAAACAAAAATAGAATCCCCACTACCAATATTTTTAAGGTTGCCAATATGGATTGCTTCATCTCGTAAATTATTTTGTTTTTCTATTTCATGCTGTTCAGTTACATGTGCAATTTTTTCTTTTAATGTTTTCACAATATTTCATCCTCATAACTTGTAAAATCAGGTTTTGGATTTTCAACAAACTGTCTAGCTGTTAAAGCCTTGCCAGTTGCCTTTGCTTTAATAATTCTGTGCCAACCATCCATCGGGTAGCCATCCGACCTAAGTATAATCGGAATAGAGCAGTCGGCCTCTTGAACACGTTTATAATGAGCAACATAATCTCTTAAATTTGATATTTTCCAGCGGATTGTCTCATCAAGAGAGATTTTTTCCACATCAAATGGCTTTGCCTCGATACCTTTAGAAGCTTCTATTAGCGTAGAATCTCTCCAAATCCTTCCGTGCTCATCTATAAAGCAATGCTTTAGCTTCATTATATTCCTTTTCGCTTATTATTTTACCAGATGACAATAAAAATCCTCCTTCAACAGCCTTTGTAAATTCAAAAAAAGTTACAACTTTTTTTCTTCCGTGACCTATAGCATATTTTGTATCTATTATATGTTGCTCTTTTACATATGATATTTTATATGTATTGGGTGGTCGCCCTGTGCAGGGGGTTAAAATACCATGATCTTTATAATAAAAGAATTTATTTATCTTCATTATCTACACCCATGACAACTTGAGCATTGTCTACAAACATGCTTTGATTTTTTCCTTTTAATTCCATCAAACATAAACGTCATTTTTTTTACAAGACTATATTTTGGTTTGATATATTTAGTTTTCATAGAACCTCCGTTATATCATCTTTCAGTTCAGTTTGAGCAATTTGATACAGCTCTTCTTCAGTATAATCTAACGGATCTGTAATTTTTCTCTGGCCCTTTAAAAAGTTTAAATACCACCTTTCAAAAGGTTTACCTCTTTCAATTTCAGTAGTGTGTCTGGAAGATAAAGGAACTTTGGCTTGTTCCTTATCACCTTCCATTCTCTTAAGCAATTGTCTGGCTATACGATCTTCATCCAACTCTTCTTGAGCCATATGATGACCAAAGCCAGCAGCAACTCCCATCTCAAATATACCTATTTCGCCGGCGCTGAGAGGCTCATAATCGTCGTCTAATTCAATGTCATACTCTGTGTCGTTATCTGGCTCATCAAACATATCCTCTTCTGCATCAGATTGAGGATCGTAGATGAAATCTGGATCATAAGGTATATCCACTCAGTCCATCCCTTTATTAAATTTTTTTGGGGAATTCATTACCGAACACGGCTAACATCCGCTTCCATAGTAGGAAGATCAACTGTTTGTTGGTATTTATTTGCGCCGTGAATTCCCCAAAAATTACCGCTTGTCAAGCATTTTTTTTGTGCTGAAGTGAAAAGTTATCTCCGCTACCCAGGAGCCGTATCAAGTAACGGAAGGGCTCGTTTATCCACTTATTCACTTCAGCGATCAACACGTATCGGAATTTATAGATACGCACTGGCTTTGGAAGCCTATTTATTTGTTTACCCACCTCTATCCCACTCGTCCTACCTTTTTCCACCATTTAATCTCTATAATTATAGATTGGTGTTCGATTTTTTTTGCGTTTTTCACCCTATGGTTACTTTGCGTTTAATCTACTCGCTACGATACTATGTTATACATAGATAGCTTAAGGAAAAAGACTTGTGATCTACACTCGAACAACGGTGCTGGTTTAAAAAGTACAGCATTAGTGGGAATACCCACCCATCATCTTATGTGAGTGTAGACCAGTACTTGTCACTTTGTGGATGGTAATGCTTAGGGAGCATTGTAGAAAAATATATATCATGTTGTTGTGATAGTCACGATTCGAACATGACTTCTCTCATTGGTATTCAATCAGCTTTGCACTTTGGTAGTTATGAGATATAGCTGACTACTCATACCTACTACAACAGGTTTTTCTTATTTAGCTAGTGGACAAAGTACGCCATATGTAAAAGCACCTGCAAAGATCCACCATCGGCAGTATTTTTTCGCCTGATTTTTAACTACAGTTCTTATTGGTATCAGCCAAGAACTTGTCACTACCCGTCAGAAACAGGTGTGTACGTTAAGAAGGGCAGACGTAGATGAAATAACCCTCTACGATTTTTCGAATTAACCAATGAACATAATATTACCCATAGCTATACTATATCACAAATGTATAGATATATACACCATAAATATGAATTCTGCTTCAATCTCTAAACTCCGTGAATAGATGTAAACAGAATAACCGCAGAGCTCGGTTTATAAATTTTCTGTTTTGTATCAACTAATCACTCATATTTAAAAATGGTATTTACTCTTCGATAGGGCTTGGAACCCTATAGATAAACAGTTTCAAAACCATACAGATTTTTACTAATGGATTATCTACGCTTTCAGAGCAACGAATAGCCATCCACAAGGGTATATAAATCTTTATGTATGAAAGTTCTTTCTTATCTCCATAAAGATTATTAAACAACCGGTGATTAACAGCTCAGTTTCAGATACGCTCAGCTTACAGTCATAGGAGCACCAGTTTGTTTACAAATTAACTATTTAATACCTTGTTTAGATATTTTTTGTTCTTAATATATTGCAAAGTTATTTGTATTAAGTCTATTCTATTGTTTAACTTTTTATTTCGTGTTACACGTTCTGTTAGATAGCTTAATAAATTATCGACCTCCTTTCCGGGTGGAATATTAAATGTATCAATAATTATACGGTTGTTAATGTCAATAGCAATTCCTGAACTATCTTTACTATCAAACACTTTTTTTATCCGCTTTTCAAAGCAGATTTGTTTTGGCGTTACGGGATTTTTTTTTAATCCGTTACCTAGCCTCTCTGCTGCTCGGAGCTTAAATAATGGTAATTCACTAAGGTTTTTAATGTTATTTTTATTTATTCCAACTCTCTTAATAAATCTCCTAACAGCAGCATTTGTAAATTCATTAGTATAGTGATACATGTGCATACGGACTAGATCTAAAACTGATTCTTTTGTTTTACCATCATACCTTAACCTGTTCAAAAAAGTCTGCGCTCTTTTTACACTGGCTATTTCGTGTTTATAAAAGGTTACTCGCCCGTTTATCATCTTCCTAGTGTCCGGTTTTCCTACGTCATGTAGTACAGCAGCAAGGCGGAGCACTAAATCGACCTCGATATTATCACATGTAAGAATATTATGAGTGAATACATCATACTTATGATATCTCGCGTCCTGTGTCACACCCGCACATCTACTTAATTCTGGCATAACATAAACCAGCAATCCAACTTTTTGTAATAGTCTTAAATAAACAGATGGTTTACTGCTAAGTAGTATTTTATTTAATTCTTTGCGAATATCATCAGGGTATGCCCATGTTATTCTATGTCTATATTCTTTTATGAATCCCATTAAGTTCTTATTAATCTTATAACCAGTCAGTGCTGATAATGAGATAGCTCTTAGTATTCTTATTGGTGACCCGTTGCAAAAATGCGGAGTTGTATAAGATATAACACGTAATTTAATATCATTTAATCCACCCAGTGGATCTATTACATCTTTCTTTGATGTAAAATTTATTGGTAAGTACAATGCATTTATTTTAAAATCTCTACATTTAGAATCCTGTCTGAGTGTGTTATTTTTATCGATAATATGTGACTTACCTCTTCTTGGTAAGGATATTTGTGCTTCTCTATTATCATTAGAAGCTCTGAATAATATAGTCTTCTGTTTAAAGATGTCGTCTGATTTAACTATCCTACATTTCCCATGTTTTCCAAGAAAATTAATTATTACATCTTTATTTACCTTACGAATAACTATATCTAAGTTATTGCTTTTCTTATTACGTATATAATCTCGAACAAAACCACCAGATAAGAACACTTCTGCTTTCGTCTCGTTTTGTAAAAGCTTTAGTGCTTGTCGTGTGTCCATTTTTTTACTCCTTATATATTTCCTCCCATGTTATGACATTTTACTTATATAATCGGTCATTAGTTTTTTGTTATTTAATTTATCTTCTATTTGATCTACTAAAGTTTTGACTACATTGTGCAAATCTTCTCTCATTTCATTAAGTATAGTTTTAGCAAATTGATACGGTGCACAGTTATCCTCAGAGCATTCCTGACCATTTGGTTGCTGAACGCATGCCTTACAAGCATGATCTTCTCTTGCTATAACTCTCCATTTACATACTGCTGCTATTTTTTTGAATTCCATTAGAATCACACCATCCTATATATTTTTTATATTTCTAAGTTTTTTTAATGCTTCATCTATATGATGGTAAGTAAGGTGCTCGACCTTAAGAATATTTATAACTTTATCTACCTCCTCCTGTTTTTTAGATTTTACAAAGACATTATTTGGGTCACTATCATCAGCAATAATAGTAGGCGTTTCAAGATTAGTTTCTTCACCGGTGTCTTCATTATGAATAGAAATATAACCAATTGTATTTACATAATCACTACCATCAGTATCACCTTGCCCCTGTTTTGCCAGGT
Source organism: Candidatus Stahliibacteriota bacterium (assembly GCA_004376785.1). GTDB lineage: Bacteria > Hydrothermota > Tepidihabitantia > SM23-42 > SM23-42 > SOIY01. The sequence continues at coordinate 8,005 of SOIY01000229.1, forward strand.
GGATAGCATCGTCAATATCTTCAGCGGTAAGACAAAGATAAGAATGCCATATTTCTTTAGTGGTAATACAATATTCAGGCATTATAGACCCTCTTTCAGTTCATCTTTAAACCTGTCTCTCATCTTATCTATTTGCTGTTTTACCCAAGGTCCGGTCCTTTTCGGTATTTGCTCATAACCTATCTCTTTGTATGTTTTATTAGCCATTATACCTTCAGCTATAGAAAGTTCAGTCTCTGTCATATAGTCCTTTAATTTACTAACTAACAGAGCAGCAGCTACTAGCTGTTTTTCTCTAAGGAATACTTCTTCCTGGGAGATCTCGTCTTCATCTAAACTTACTGCCGTAGGTATATGTTCCGACCTATCTATAATTCTTTCATAGGGTATGTTTATATTCTTTGATAAGCGTTTTAACTTTTTGAAGAATTTATTACACTCGGCTTTATCATTTTTGGTAACCGCTTCATTGTTTACCTCTCCACTAAGTAGTACATCTTGTGAATCGATATTATACTTACTCAATATAAATTTGATGCCGTTTATATACACATTTGCAGTTTTAACATACGAAGGAATGCTAACAATTGTTCTGTTTTCTCTGTAATAATCATTTAAAGCATTCTTAATCTTATAAATCGCAAATGTTTTAAAGTTATCACTACGGGTATGATCAAAGTCTCTTTTTGCTCTTGCTAATCCTATCAAAGCCGTTCCGAATAAATCTTCTTTGTCTATACCAGACCACATGGAATAGCCGCCTGCCATAATATTTAACAGTTTTGAAAAGTCACTAAATACAGCTTCAGCTTCTTCTGGTGTTTCACCTAGATAATAATCAAGAAAAACTTCTTCTTTCTTTTTAACTGGTGATTGGGTTATTATATCTACCATTGTGAACTAGCTCCTTACGTAATTAGCAGGTATTTCTATCTTATTTCTTTCAACATCTATATGATTATTCTTTTCAAGATGTTTGCGGCCTACCGAAGTTATTACTCTTCCCTTTCCACTTCGTAACATAAGTCCTTCTTGTATTAAGAATGGTTCAATAGTGTTTTTGATATTTTTAATAGATTCATTAGTATTAATTGCTAAATTGTCAAGACCTATTGGTTCTTTATTATTGTATAACATTTTAAGTATTTTTATTTCTGCCAGAGTTAATCCTTTGGAATCGATACCCATCAATTTAAAGTTCTCTATAACTGTGTCACTTGTGATAACGTTTGCTTCAATATAGATAGTATAATCTCTACTACGTTCTAAGTAACTAACAGCAGTTCTAGGGATACCTCTACTGCGTTGTGCTATAACCCTCGTTGCTTTGTTGGTTATAATAGTTTTCTTGTTTTTGGCATGCATCCTTACAATTTCTGTAATTTCATCTTTGGAATATGTCTCAAATAGAAAACGTAATTTAAATTTCTCTCTGAAGGGCTTAGATAATTCACCGTCGTCGGTTGTTGCGCCTATGATAGTAAAGTAAGGAATCCAATAAAATTTATTAGGTTTGCCTGTCTCTAACATAAACTTTTCCATGGCTATACCCATAACTTCTTGGCCTTTACGCCCCATCTGATGTATTTCATCAAAGAAGATAATTGTTGGTCTAACGATTCCCTTTCTATTGCCATATTTGTCGTAATTATTGTGGTCCAACTTATCCAAAGTTTTAAGTATTGCTTCACGATCTTGCATTTCATGTGGTGAAACCGCTAAAAAATCAACGCCGGATAATTTTGCCATTTCCATAGCCATTGTTGTCTTTCCACAACCAGCAGCTCCTGAAAATAACATATGTGGTATGTTTTCATTTCTACTTTTAGCTGATCCTATAGCTATTTGAATTTGCTTTTTATTATTCTTATGCCCAATTAGATTATCCATATTTATCCAGCAACATATCCAATTCGCTTCTCCTTAGTTTTTTCCTCCTCTTGCTTTTTACTTGGTACAACATCAGACTCGTATTCGCCAGCTGCAATCATTAACACTTTCTTCTTCATCAGATTAAGCGCTTTAACTCCTGGTATATCATCACCTCGTTTAAATACAGTAGGTATTTTGCGTAATTCTTCCTGCCGTTTCTCTTCCTTTTCTCTCGTTTCTTTCTTCTTTTCCCATTCACTTGTACCACTACTGTACTGGTATGCATTATTATGGAAACAATTAGCTGGTTTTACTTTTTTAATTCCACCAGGGAGGTCTGTATAATTATACACATCAATAATCTCCGGATCGTTCTTAACCATTCTTTTATCCTTTGTCAATCTATCAAGAAAATCTAATAACAGATTGCCAGCTTTTTTCTGATCAGCTTCATGTGATTTAAAAAGTGCTAGTTCTTTTGTATTATCACATCTTGAGCTTATTGACATAATATTAAAATTGTCAAGGTTAAGAGCATGTATGTTGTTCTCGCTTCTTTCTTTCTCGATTAGGACATACGAAACAATCTCTGGATTCTCCGTAGCGCCGTTTGATCTTATTTTCATACCTTTGAACAGACCGTACTCTACAGATGTTGTATTAGTGCCCCCTTTCTTTAAGAGTTCTACAGCAACAAATCTAATTTTGGACTGACTCATTTGATACCCCCACTCCTTCCTAGTGTTAAGACATAATGATTTCTTGACCAGATTTTATTTACAAAAACATAACCAAGTGATAAGTTCATTTTAATACTTGGTATATTATCTTCCCTTACTGTTGAGAAAATATAACTTGTATCACAGTTTTGGATAGCCAGAAGTTTTAGCTTCTTGGCTATCCCTCTTCTACGAAACTCAGGACTGACACATGTATGGAAATTCCTGCTTAAATTTTCTTCTTCCTTTATTAACGCGGTGCAACCTACTACTCTGTCATTTACAACCTCTACAAAGTAGTTAGCTATACTACTTAACACGGAGTATGCAGTATGTTTTCTATACAGCTGATTATGTGCGTTTATTAAACCAGCTATTTGCTCAGCCATTTCAGTGTTAGATAGTGATACATAAAACTCAGCCATTAACCAAACATCCTTTGAGCAACCTTGTTCACAGCATCTTTCTCTGAGTCATCACCGCAGTTATCCAGCATATCTGCAAGCATTCTCAGCTTTTCCGGATCTATTTTACTGCCCTTCTCAGGTTTCTTTTCTCCCTTTGATAATACTCCTTTGATTTTAGACAGCACTTTACCACCTTTTTCGGGCTTCTTAGGGCTAAGTATGTCATCGATCACCTTCGTGAATGTTTCTACATACTTCTTGAACGATGTTCCTTCCAGTCCAGGTCCTGTGTTGACCTCTATGATCCATGCTTTACCTTCAGTGTCCACTACACAATCAACAGCACCAAATTCAAGTTCTAGCGCTCTTAATGCTTTTATACTCTCAACAATCAGATCATGTGGTATGTTCTCTGGTTTTACCGATGAGAATTTCCAGCCACGTGTATTGGAACGCACTATGTTGTCAGCGCCAGCAATTTTTTTGCCCTGATATTCAAGTGCATACTTCAATGTCTCGTCGTTAAGATCAACCCCTTTCTTTTCAGCCATACGTCTGATCTTGTCACTCTGTTGCTCGATGTATGCCTCAGTTAAATTATTTCTTCTTTTCTTTTTAACTGCATAAATCAGATTGTCCAAAACTATATGAAGTCGGTATTCTTCTTTTACATCAATATAATTCTGGAAATATCCTTTTTTACTGAGTTTATTATTTAACACATCAATAACGTCATCAACATGTGTTTTTGTTAAACAGGTGAAGAAATTAGCCCCACCTTGGTGGTAGTTGGTTCTACCTATTACCGGCAACGCCATCGGGTTTTTGGTTGCTGCCAAATCTTTCATCACATTTTCTGCCGAAGAAAACGGAGCTATATTTACCTTAGCGGCACGCATTAACTCCAAAGCAGTAAACTTATTCCGGTTAGTTCTGATTTTGTTAGGGTGATTCAACACTTTGGCTTTACCGAGGTCGATATTTTCCTTAGTTTTGGTGCCCCATCCTATAACTATTGCTTTGGTTTTGCCGGCAGATTTTACACCACCTTGAATGTCCAGCGCTTTTGCCAATAACCCACCAGTCTTGTCTGTTGCTCCACTGTAATTAATATAAACATTATTTTTCATTTGTCAAGTCTCCTTTAGCATTTTTTTAAGTTTTATTTTTCTGGATGAATTTTAACATTCGACCATGATGTTAAATATCAACTGTAAATTTCTTGCTTCCCAACCAGTTTTCTTTTATATTCCTATTCCATTTGTTAATGTTAGGTATCGGTATGGTTAATATTTCCTTTAGACCATCTATATATTTTGAATACTTATTATACGTAGATAGTTTCCTCATCTTATTATGCCAATTAGATAAAAAGGTTTTGTCAATGTCACTACTTTTGGAATTATTTAATATTATTGTCAACTCTTTAGATGACATGCAGGTATTAGTATCTTTACAAATAGGTAAATTGTGCCAATCCTTAAACGAATCTGCAAGGAAGTAATCCCTTGGCCGGTCTGCATACTTTTTAGGTACGATATATCCATGATTAAAGTTCTCATTTGCCCATCTTTTAAAAACATCATCAGTAATTGCTTTAGCTGTACCTATTACGCATTTAGCTAGTGATGGGTGCATTAACCACATCCCACTCAGTGTTCTGTGTTCTAATCTTCCATCACATGTTCTCCATTCTCCAAAGTACCCCCAGCCGCCTGTAATACTCATTTGACATTGAGTTCTTCTTTTGTTTCCCATGTCATTGTCTAAACGTATACATGGAATGGCTAATAATTCGTCCATGATTTTGTTTAGAACATTAAAAAACATCTCTCTCTTACTCAACGTCATTTGAGCTACTTTCAGCGGATTTCCAATGTGAATATGTCCGCCCATCGGATAATCTCTGCTGTTATCTTTGTGATAACAACCAGCTACCCAATTATATTTAGTAATTGGACCGGTAAGTTCTTTATTAGAGAAAATAGATCTGATATTTTTTATTAATCCCTCAGGTGTTATAGATGGTTCAGGCCTAATTTCTGCCATAGCCCCATCACATCCTAGGACACCATGTTTACCCATAAGGTTGTTTGCTCTGACTACATTACCGTCTTTATCAAATAATAAAAATTCAGGATCAGCGCCTATTACCGTATCATGGACGCCTGTAGAAATCCACACGCTCTGTTCGTTTTTTCCATTAGTAATTCTATTCCATATTTTTGTTGTAACGAAACCTACTCTGTTCATATCCACATTTTTAGAGTCTTTGATCCCGTTTAAATCTTCTGAATAAGCATGAAATATGTTAAGTAAGATAGCACTTTTCTTACGGTCAGCGGCAGTATCACCTGCTGACCATATTTCTACCTGGTCTTCAGTAAATTTCATGAATTGTCTAGCTTTTTTTGACATACGAATAAGATTACTTTCATCTCTGTTTTCTTTCTTATTCTTATCCATTGAACTAGACGGCAGTAGAATTAGCTTTTTCTTGGTCATTTTGGCTCCCAATTTCTATCTTTATTTTCTTTAATAGAATAACTTTTTCCATGTCTCCTACAGAAAATGCGTCTGAAAGAGCTTCGTAATCAAGCTTAGTATCTTTTACTTCGTTACTGACGAGTTTATCTATATTTGCTCCGCCTATCTCAAACGCCGATTTGTCAACAATTGAACTACCCAATTTTATAACTGTTTTTAAGGTAGATATCTTTTTTGTAGCTTTTCTAAGTTTCCTAATAAGGACCCTAGTTGCATCAGTTCCTCCTATAGTTTCTTCCTCACCTTTTCTGCATATATAACCAGCCATGAATCCCTGTTTTAATATAAACTTCTTAATCCTGTTGGCTAAAGCATAGATAGGTAATGGTTTTAGAACAGATACATCAGATAGATCTAATTCATCTGCTACTTCCTCATCACTTTCATATTTTACTATACCTTCTCCAACAAAACTGTCAGCTTTCTTAAGTGCCTCAGGATCCTGACTCATATCTACCTCCCTTATTGTAGCCTCTTCGTTTTTTTTATGCTCCGTTAATTTAGCCTTAGAAGTAACAAGGTTTTCTACCTTACCTTCCTCAATTTCTGTTATATCTATACTATTTACTACTTCCTTTTTACCTGAGGATTCTATTTGGATTATTTCACCTTTTTTTACTTCTATTTCGACTGATTTATAGACTTTAGTTTTTTCTATATCTTTTTGAGTTTTATATTTGTCCAGCGATTTGCTCCAGATTAGCCCGTCTATGTCTTTATCCTTATCTTTGTCTTTATCATCTTCTTCTTCTTTCTTATGTACACTGGTGTTCACTTCAGTATTTTTTTTGCTATTCACTCCCTGATAATGGTTATAGTTGTTATTATTATAGGTAGTGCTAGTGGTTCTCCAGATTTTCTTACCAAGAAGAGGTGCTTTTTCAGAGTTATATAAATCTCTTATTGAGGTTTTACTATCAATCTCTGTAGTCAAATCCCACAACGCAACAGTATCATCAGGAAGTGTGACGAAATCAACATCTTCTTTTTTGATATACGGAAGTTTAATCCCTCCAGAAGAAAATAATTTTCCCAGTTTGTTATATTCAAAAAGAATATTCTTTAGGAATTTCTCTTCTGAAGCTATAAATACTGTCTTTAGCGGTCTTACTAACACCATTTCGGCAGGTTTAGTATCTCTGAACTGAGCTACCTGAAATGGATTGTTACCTGATATTGCTAGCACAGAATAGGTTCCTTGAAGCCTTCTACAAGTTTCTCTCAGCGCTTCTATTGTAAATGGTTCAGCCCCGTTTTTGGTATATTTGTGTAAAAGATGCGTAATAGCCTCAGTGTCAACCTCTGCATGTCTTTTACAATTGAGTTTGTCAAATATTATATCGTGGTTTGTTAATGTCCCATTGTGAATAACCATCATATTATCAACTTTTATAGGGTGGTTATTTTTATTATCATAGGAGTTACCTACTGAAGATTTCCTACAATGACCTAGAAAAACCTTCATAATTTTAGGATATTCTCTCCATAACTTTAGAATTCCTTCGTAATTTTTCTCAGTTTCACCGTACCTTGCTATAAAATCTGGGGCAGGTATGCCCATTTTCAACCCAGTGTAATTGCCATCAGACCAAAGTAATGATACACCAGTAGCATCTTTACCTCTTTCAACAGTTTTTTGGAGTAGCTGAGTTGTAATAAAAATAGACGACTCTCTTCTAACTCTTTCATCGGTTTTTGATTCAAATTTATCAAAGGCTAGTGCCCCTACAATTCCGCACATATATTTTTCTCCTTTAAAAGTTAGTAATCGGTAGTATTGGCAGTATTACCTGTACTTGTTATGTATACTCCGTGATTATGTGATGGATATGACGTTACAGGCTCTATTATTGGCTGTGATGGTACCTCTCCACCTGATTCATAATTTATATGAAACTCTTTATCTTTTTTGTCTCTTGATTGTTTTTTACTTTTTAATTTTAAGTTGTCTTTCTGAATCGGCAAATTATTTTTGATCTGTGATTTAATTTCTTTGTATAAACTATTTTTTACTTTGTATTCTTGATCTATCGTAGCGCCATCAATCGTAAATAAATTATCACTGTAATTAGATACTATTATATCTACCCTAAAAGTGTTAACTTGTTTCCCAACCAATTGAGAATGTTTACGAAGTGTTTGTGTAAATGAAATTCCTAGACCATCAACTTTTTTTAAATTAAATAACGGTATACAATGTATGAAGTCAAAAAATGATATAATACTTAACAAATTATCGTTTTTTCCAGATAAAAATCTATTACCATAAGTATTAAAATGAAATAAAGAGGAATGTTTATACTCTCTTACGATTGATTTTATAGAATCCATCATAGAAAAACCTGCCGCTTTTTTATTAGATATAAATGATACACCACCATGCTCTTTCACAGATTTGATTATAGTACTAAATTGACTATAATCAAATTCATCTATATTTTTTACTTTATGCGTTTCACAAAGAGGTGTTTTATCTACAAATTTTAAAATATTTTCCGGCAGCCATGTATAACCACAGATAGTGCTAGCTCTTGCTGGGAATACATTGATACACGCTAATGTTCTTTGTTTTTTCACAGCGACCATAACTGGCGCACCACAAGGTAAATGATCGTAGTTTTGTGTTAAAATAGCATAAGCAATTTTACAGTCATCTGTAAAAAACTCTCTGTTTTTTGTACCTAGTATTGTGTCACTTCTTAACACTTTAATCTCCTTTATATTATGGCTTTAGAACAAATTTACTCATGGTTTTAGCAAATAAATTAAATGCCACACCCATACCACTTATTACCTCTATCTCTATTGGATCACCTAAGTAATCCTCGAAAGGTTTTACAGCAGTTAAAATAAAATTTTCTCTGGTAGCAAATAATATAACTTTAACAGCTGGATAATATAATATCCTAATTGGATTACCGCTTCTGAATAAGAACAGGTTGTAAGGGGAATCAATATTTAATAAAGCACACGCATATCCACCTTTGATATGTCCAACTGTTTCTCTTATAGATTTTATAGTCCGGTTACTGCCAAAACGCCTTGTAAAATGCGATACTAATTGGAAAATAATTTCAGTATCTACCCGAGCGATACGTGTTATATTTTTCCTAAATTTATTAAATAATTCATCATCATTAGCGATCACACCGTTATGTACGCCTACAATATTCTCTACTACAATTGGATGATTGTTGTAATTATTTTCTGGACTTCCTTTGGTTGGCATTCTACAATGACCAATCATAGACTTTAGATGATCACTTGAGGTCTCATCTTTTCCAACCCTCATGTGTTTATCTGCAAAATCGAGATAATCTTTATCTTTTGTAAGCATAGAGCCAGCTAAAGGTCTACGTATAACTTCTGTTGAGCGGCTTTTCATAACAGCTACACCACTAGCAGACCTCCCGTTTACCTCGGCCTCTTTAAGAAGGGTAGCCATTATAGCTTTTACTGTTGCAGTATCATCTAATGTATGCTCTTGGAAAAGACCCATACCGAAAATTGAACACATTCACAACTCCTTTATATTAATGACATGGAGCCGATACGATCTAACCATACCATCTCTCCATCGTTCTTTTTAGTATTAATGAATTCAGATACTCTATCATCAATTACCTGATCATTGTCTTTATTAAGTAATAAGATAACTGCTTTAAGCCATTCGTCTTCATTTTTACACTGATCCACTAATCTTAGATCAATTATTTCAGTTAGCTTAGCAATAAATACATCTTCTGTGGTCATCACTACCTGTAAATCTTTTTCAATAGTTTCCCAAGTATCACCATCGCATCTTCTAATACCACATGGACGTTCTGCAAGTTTTTCTAATACTTCATATGCCGGCCCAGTTTTCATCAGAATATGCTTTATTTGGGAAATTAAATCGAAGGACTCTGAGATTAGCACATCATAGTGTTTTGATAGACCGCTTGTATCACTAAATCTATCGCCAGAATTATAATCTTTCATGTTGTTCATCAAATCTCTTTTTATTCCTTCCGCTTTTTCTATCCAATCCTGACCGCCTACTTCTACAACACCATATCTGGATATTTCTATGGCTTTAATCATCATAGCGTAGTACAAACATGATACAGCTGCTATTGCGCTCGGTGATAGTAAACAATCCATCACTCTTAGCTCTACGTGAAACCGTTTTACATCACCTTTTTTGGTAAAAGTGCAGTTGTTGTAATTTACCCAACCGTATTTATTTCCGCCCGCATTCGACGAAACGTCTGCTTTTACCTTTGACATATTATTTAACACTGCAGATATGTTAAGTACTGATACTCTGTATTTTTCCCATCTAGTTATACGCTCCGGCTCATCCAAACCAATGGTCATCCAAGTTATGGCATTTTGATATCTCCGGCATAGTTGATGAAAATTAGCCAGTATAATTTCTGGCATAGCTTTTTCCATCTCATCTATTTGATTAGGTACACCAGGACTGCCGCTACTACCAGCAATTTTTCCATAATAGCTAGCCAATAAATGCGCATGGATGCTAGTTCTTTCGTTAACATATGCCCCGTTCTTAACTGCCAAATCTATAATTTCTTTTGACATTTTAAAGAACTCCCAGTAGTCAGGTCTCCTACCAACTGTTATTACTTCAGCTCCTTTCTTTCCGAGCAAACTTCCGTCAGTTGTAATACTATGGACACCGTGTTTGGTAAGTGAACCATAGCTATGTGAAGGAGTTAGAAAGTTATTCATTCTTTCTCTGATATGGTCTGGATTTCTTTCTGGATCGAAAAGATTTTCACAGGACTTACAATCTACTTCAAATTTCTCGCAAATTATACATTTGCTAAGAAATCCAGTACAAAATATTCCATGACAGATAAAATTTTTCCCTCGTTCAGCTTTACATGTGTCAAATCTGATACAGTCTTTCCAGCAATTAGATTCAGCCATGTGTTTACATGGACAAGCGTTGTTGTTTCCTTTACAGGTACCATTCTTATTTGGCAAATTAAATTCATACTCCAAGCCAATCTTTAATATCTTATGAAGCATATGTTTCCAATATCTTACATCACCTGTATTTATTGCTTCCTTAGAGGGATGAACATAAAATGTCCATTTATCTCTGTTATCTCTACTCATATTAAAGCTCCCATCTGTTTGTCAGTTTTATACCAGTTTACTTCCATATCTGGAGAACATTGTATCCCCGACTCCACATATTTAAAATATTCATTTATAGAATCAGCCCTTTTCTTGTATCCTACCATCTTTTCAATACCAGATCTTATATTATCGTAGTAAGTCATTGCCAAACTAGTATCTATACTACATATGATAGAGAATATTGTCATGGCTGATGGAATGTCTGGATATAATTCTAGCATATCTTTATCCGTTGATACATAATCTAATTTAGTAAAATTATCTGTACAATGTTTAATACGACTTACTACATCCTCTATAACAGTTGCCCCTATACTTATTATACCGTGTGTCAGTACTGGATGCTTCATCAGTGCTGCTCCAGGTACTCTATATTCAAGAGTTCTATTATCTAGTCTATAATTGCCTGGTTTACCGTAGGCCAAATAAGGAGTAGTCCTTCTGTAATTATCGTCCTTCCCCTCTGGAAGTATAGAAGGAACTCCTATGTAATAATCTAGTATCTTTACTATTTGGTCTGCTATCTTAATCTTTTTATAACCTAGTAATTCATTTGGGAGGCCATAATGTAAATGAAAACCGGCAGTGATTTTCTTATAGGAAGATACTGCTGTTATCATTATGTCAGGGTCATTTATTTTTTGTCTAGCTTGTTTTAACATGTTGAAGATGTGAGATACAACTACATTTTCATCGGTGCTTGGTAATGGCCTAAATTCTAACAGTAAACCATCACACCCGACAGCGTCCCATTTCTTAAAGTATTTACCTGCAGTTACTATACCAGCATCTTTCTTATCTACTAGTATTAATTCCGGATCGCAGCCGAGCGTTATATTATCTACGAGTTTTACTTCACAAACATTAGAAGGACTATTAGTTAACAATTCAAATATTTCATTAGTAACATATGCAGAGGATGAATTATCTTCTACATCCTCTTCATAGGCCTTCTCAATAGACAAAGAAACTATACTATCATCAGTGGCTCTCATGTTTAAAAAACCGCCCAGGCGTATGTCTAATGCTTTTCTAAGATCTTTTGGAATTCTGATTACTTTTCTCTCTGTTAATCTTTCTTCACGTATCTTATCCTCCATTAATTTAGAAGGGTTAATTATTAATTTCATTATTTTCCTTTCACTCTTCGTAAGGCTCTATTTCAAGTCCTAACCTATTATAGGCGTTCCATCTGCAATCATTTTTTCCCCTCGTATAAAATTGATTTTGAAGAAGTCCTATGTCAACATCCACATAGTCATATACAATTGCATCTGTTTTTCCTTTAGCAGTTCTTTGTATCCTACCAACCAACTGCTCGACTTTTCCTTCTGCTCTGAATGGCATTGTTATGAATGCTCTATTTAAGAACTTTACATCAAATCCTTCTCCTAGCAGAGAAAAAGTGCAAACTAACACTGTTATTTCCTTATTATCTAATTTTTCTGCCTGCTCTACCACATATTTTTTAGTGTAGTTACCTGTTGCAATGCCTGTTTTTTCCCAACCAAGTGATATCAAATCATATAATATTTCTGCATGTATCTTACGATCAGTCAGTACTATACAGTAATTACCTAACACTGCTTCACGAATAATGTCGCCGACTATTAAATTGTTTCTGCTTGCGTTATTTACAATGTTCTGTTTTAATATTTCCTGAATTTTATTTCCGTATACAGGTTTGGAGTGTATAGATCTGTATTTTACAAGTGGTAGCATTATACCCCCGTCACTTTCTACTTCACTAACTGATATATGTATGAGTTTTGGCCCAATCATTTGAAACATTAACGTCTCCAGCTTATCTCTTCGATAAGGAGTGGCTGTTAATGCATAGAGATAATAAGGGTTAAGATTACTAACAACTGTTATAAATGTGCTTGCTGGCACGTGATGACACTCGTCAACAATAACGAGACCATAATCATCTCTCATCTCATGTAATTCTTTTAATCTTCTAACAAGTGTAGGTATTAAAGCTACTGTAACGATCTTTCCTGGTTTCCATTTACCATCGCCTATTAGCCCCACATCATCGTCCTTCAACCCAGGCAGAAATTGTTTTATACGAGCTAAAGCTTGGTTAGATAGAGCTCTGGTGTGAGTAAGCCATAACGTTGGCTGGCCTAATATTGGTATCATACTAATACCAATAACTGTTTTACCACTACCAGCTGGAGCAATAAAAAGACCTTCCTCTCCTTCCTTAAGGAACTTTATCATATTATCGAATTGATATGGTCTGTATTTAATATGTGATGAATCAATGTCTATGTAATCGAATATTGCACGTTCATCTTTGATTTTAACATCTTTGCCGACTGCTTCCATGAGGAGAGATCTACATCCTCTTGGTATACATAGACTATCATCGGGTAGCATTTCAAAGTTATAAATGAATGGATCTAAACCCCAAGCACTATATCCGTTGGCAATAGCGTTATAATACTTAGGATTTTTTACTTTGAGTTTTTCCACAAGATAATTTTTAAGCTTTTCCGGCGGATTCTTTATCGTTATTTTGTTTGATAATGTTATCTCCATGAAGTATTTTCTCTACAGTAGCTTTAAACTTCTCATTATTACTTGAAAAAAATGTTGGGTACGCCTGGCAAACGTACCTTCTTTCTCTTTTTCCTTTACGTTTTTGTTTAAACTTAGTAACTTTATGTTTTAAAGATGTTGCTTTGCCCTCATTTTCAATCTGAGCAGTAAAAATGTCCCGGCAGTCTGGTAATAAAGGACAGAGCGCATTGGATGAGATATTATTACATACACCTGTGTGGCAGAATGTTTCAGAGAACTGTTCTATACCTATATCACTTACTGGTAGTTGAATAGCTTTAAAATGTTTACGTATGTTCAACAGATTCCTTAGCACTAATGCAAACTTTTTTGGGTTTAATTTATATATACTATTGTAGCAGAAGATTGGATTGCCCACATTATTACATATATTGCAGCTAGAGCAGACAATCCCAACAAATTGTTTCTTGTTGTATTTCTTCTGCCTCCCTTTATTTTTTCCTTTCCTTACCATTAGCTTTTATACAATTCTTTAAGTGTTTCTCCTGTTGGTAACTTCCAGAACACCCAGCCACTTCTTCTGACACCACTAACTGCTTCCGCAGCAGCTGATAATGACGAATATTTAAAATTACCTATTCTATACCCATCTATTTCTACACTCATAATCAATAGGTAAGGGACTTTTTCTGTAGTACCCCAACACTCTAATCCGATAGGGATACCATCCTTATTCAAATTGCTTGGTTCTTTCTTTGTTTTTAACAATTGGATTATCTTGTGCATATGATCTATCTGTTGCTCAAGAATATCAATCCGTTCTTGGTCTGATAATTCTTTTTTAGACACGGCTAACCCTACTCCACTACTTTTAACCGCTTGACCAAGGGCTATCTTCTGTGTCATTTATATCACTCTCCTTTTGTGGTGAGCATTCAAACGTATTTACCGTTATCACGACCCGTAGGATGGGTTCTGACCCCATATCTCTCAAATACTCACGCTAATTATATAATTTCCACTCGCTATCGCAGTGCAGGTGTCTGATCTTCAGGCGGAACCCATTTCTTCCTACCAAGACTCATTCTCTTGATAAAAAAGGCATGTGCCGGTACATTATCTACGATCCACGGTTTATAATAAGCGTTGATCAAAAGTTCTCGACCATCATGCACATACTTCACAATGGTTGCTACCTTTTTCATGTCGGTAGTAATTACCGGTATATCAATCACCGTGTCAGTCCACTGACCATTATCTCCAATTTCAGATATGGATGTACGGATATTCATGAAGGCATAGTTCTCACCATTTACAACAGGCTCGCCTATTACTTTACCCTGAATGGTACATTCGTTCTGTGTTAATCCTAAAAATTCTTTGTTGTTCGACATAAATTTATTTCTCCTTTTTTAATCCTCATTTTTAATTCTATCCCATGCTTCTTCAGCCAGTGCTTTTGCATCAATCCTATAATCTGAAGCATACATATGAAAACAAGCATCAACTATTCGCAAAATCTTGTTTTTTATCCACTCATCATCCCTTTCTATATTTTTAGCCATTTATTTCTCCCTTAATTACGGCTTAATTGCATCGATAGCTTCCAAACCATAAAGGTGGTATTCATCAAACCATTTATAAACACATGCTTGATATGTAATATCACCTTTTTTAAGTGTATACCAAACCTCTCCGCCAACAATAGGACATAAGCTATAGTGCTGATATCCAACTGCCTCAAAACCGTTGGACTTAAAAACTTTACTTGCATTAGCTTTAAGATTATCAACGTTTCTAGAACATCCACCAAAGCCTGAAAATAATATAATAGCCAGAATGAATACTATTATTAGGCATACAACCTTCATATTTATCCCTCCTCTATACAAAACTGTTATTTCCACCGAGACATATCCCAGTGGTACGATTCTTAGATAATTCTTTTTGACCTTCTACCATTACATTGTGAGCATCATCGCTTATAGTATTAACAGTTAGCACCCTCTCAACGTAGTCCATAAGAGTTTTGCATGCGTCACGTTTATCTACGTCCTTAATAGTAGTTATTGTGTCATTATCCATAAAATCCTCAAGGACAGTCTTAGCATTATCTGATTTTCCACTCATAATAGTTTTAAGAATCTTACTTGGTGTATCTACCGCATCGGCGTCAAGATGATCGAGCAGTTGACATCCTTCTAAGTTAGCCCTGCTTGCAAAGTAAATCTTATTTTCTTTACGAACTATACGATTTATAACGTTGCTCCAGCCTTTCTCTTTAGCCTTTTGATGGTATGAATACAGATTATATATACCAACGTCTGCTGCTTTCTTCTTAATAATGTTGCATATTATAGCAGAGGTTTCGCTGGCGAATCCATGTTTGACCAGCATCTCAACATCACCGGTGCAGATTGCATCCATTACTATAGAATGCAGAGAAAGTACACCATGCTTCTGTTTAAACACAGTATTACCTACCCGATCTAAAAATACTTCGATGGCAATGTTTACCTGTTGGTCATCTCTAACCTCAGAGTTTTCCAGTATACGCATTATATTATATGATAACGCAATTACAGGACCGGTATGACTCTTAACACCTGTAGCTTTATCTACTAGGCCGGCGAGTGTATCAGCAGTAAGATCTCCGAACATTGTTATGTTATAAGCGTGTAATCCAAAACAGTTAGTTTCAGGAACACCTGCTTTATTGTTTAACTGCTGAATAACCTCATAACACATCTTATTAGGTTCTTCCCACTCTTTTCGTAATAAAGCAACAGCTTCTTGTGTATGAAATGATGCCAGATAGATGACATCACCATCGAAATCTAAACCAAGAGAACATAAGTTGTTGCCACTGACTCTGATGGTATATTTACATAAATCATCGTGTGTGACTCGTACCTTCTGAGGCCGGATAGACATAAAACCTAAGCATGGGAACCTTTCAACTAGCACTACATCCCCATTGGTTACTCGCAAAGTTTTGGCCATATTCCTGTGTATCTCTATAGTATTTTCTGGCAGTCTGTTGGATAATGTAGCTACTGCTTTTGCAGAGAATGGGTATCTTACTGACATTCCTAGTTGCGATATGTCACCACGTTTGGTGCCTAACATTTTAGATACCTTTGCGAAATAGGTATAGACTGAATTGTATAGCATCCGAATAGCTATAGCATTCTGAGGATCGGCCAAATATCTATGAGACATTACTAACATGTTATTAACTAGCACGCCTATCTCATTCAAGCCGAACTTACCGTTGTCATGCTTCCAGCATTTTCTCATGCTAGATTTTGGTATATATATTTTATCAAACACACGAACTTTTTCAGATATTAATGTTCCTATTGTTATTGTTGCTGCGCCTTCGTGGATAACTTCACCATCATCATCAAGAGTCACCTGGTATGTTATAGGTAACTGCATGATAAATCCATCAGGCGCAAAGTAATCGTCCACAATAGTATTTTTGATATACTCTTCGTCCACTATAGTTCCAGCTGATTGATCCACATACTTCAGGTCTTTAGTTTGATACGTTGGAACATCTGGTGGCAACTCACCACGTTTTGATCTTAGAACTTTAAGATTTTCATGTATGTTGTCACTACCTTGAGCGTATGATAGGATCTCCGTTAGTAGAGCATTATCCTTTCCAAATCTAGTTTCTAATGCTCTCATTTCTACGTGTGATAGTTTTAAGCCAGCCCGTCTAAGTCCTTTAATATCTCTTCTGATAGTAGCATTCTCATCCCATAGAGCGTTCTCTACACTTGCTATTACCCCCCAGAAAACTTCACCGCAGACACCTTCTAGCTTGCCCATGTATGTCTCACAAGACCATGTACCATCCCCTGGAAGATTATTCATTGTTAATATCTTACTCACATAAGACATATCTACTTGATAATCATCAGGTATTACTGTAGGTCCTTCCTTCGTGTTATTCAGAAGTGCTTCTAGTATCTGCCCGAAGTTCTTTCTTTTCTTTATTGATTTAGCAGATACAATTACATCAATCTTTCTTGTCTTGCCGGTCCTTGGATCGATAGCATAACCAAGATCTTTCATCCTGATTACACCCTTATTGCCATGCAGATTAGTGATCTTTACGCCGTCTCTGAGATTACGTTTGTATTCTATTATTACATTGAATACTTCCGTAATTGTTCCACCTACGTTGGTCGCAGACTTAGTAATCTTTTTCACTTTTGCCTTATCACAATCAATATCAAATTTCTTAATGGTACCGGCGTTAGATGTAGATAGAATTTGTCCTTTTCTTATTAACTTTCCTTTGTGGACATGGAGTTTGTCGAAGCATTCGTATCTCTTCTCATATGTTATATACTTATTCCTATGTTGTAAGTCAACCATAATTTGGTCTTCAAAAACATCAGGAATATCGACAAACAAGGTAAATAGATTCCATCCTTTACGTGTAATACCTTGGTCCATCAAATCCTGCATGGCCTGCGATCTAACTTTTGGTAATTCATCCCCCTTCATCCCTAACGTAGAATATAAATTTCGCTGGGGATTATGATAATGTATACCGAATGGGGTTAGATGACGGATATCACGCATTAAGATATAATTCTTATTAGCTAAGCTACCATCAGCTAAACCGATTGAAGTCCATCCTCTATCAAAATAGGCTTTGTTCTTCTCAATCTGGTAAGATAAGCGTTCTTCTGGACTTTTAAGCTCATCAAATACAGGATCAACTATTACTAACCTTCTGTTCATTACCCAGCTATTAAGATAAGTCTCGTGCAGGGGCATCTTATTTATTATTTCATTAATTGCCCGTTGTAAATTGTATACAATTGTGGAAGTGTTGCCATTATTATATGAGTATACTAGTTGCTGTATATATGGAATTTTCTTGATCAACCCTCTAGGTATAATACCATCAGGATTATCACAAACTATTTTCTGCATAACAGCAAAGTAACTTAAGATGAGGTCATCTTTACGAATAAAATGAGAACATACAGCTCTTCGCACTTCGTTCTGTTTGACTAAAAATACGCCATTGTCCTCATATGGTATAGGAACATTAAATGAATGCTGCTCATCATCTTTAGAAAGTATAAACCAAAGTGAATTATTAGCAATCTTTGTATCAAGTTTGATTCCGAAATCTATATTCTTTTTCTTCCCCTCAACATCAGTTCTGGCCACAAATTGTGCTATCACACTTGAACGCAGTAATTCAGTCTTTGACTCCAAATTCATAGTTAGGCTCCTTTGCTATGATTTAACTTGATTAATGCCATTGACATCTTATTCATGTTTGTTGCTATTATGCGTCGTGATTTATTAACTGCATATTTATTAACAATCGCCTCCTTTTGCATAGATTTTTCTTCATCAAAAAAGTTTTTGACATACATATTGAAAAACTCATCGTACCCAGCGTGTTTTATTTGTAATTTTAGTAACATTTGTTTAAAAGTAACTAGGTAATTAGCATAATTTCTTACAGAATATATTGTTGACGCAGTTCTTATTGCTAAAACAACATCTTGTAATTCAAGTTTGGAGTAATCTTTTAGTAATTGAAAGATAAACTTTTGTGAATACTTGAGTTGTTTTAAAATAATAGGTATTACTTTATTAAAATGATAGTGCTCTATATGACTTTGTACCCACGCCCTATTTTTAATTCCTTCATTTTTTAATATATTACTAAAAGTATTCCTTGGTACAATAGTTCCGGCACAAACTACGCCACTATCTTCAGATAGTTTCTTGAAAAAAGAAGAGTTCTTTTTGAAGTTTCTTCTAAGACTTTCTATATTTTTTTCAGCATTTTGTTTAGAATTACATGTTTCAATTGGTATAACATTTAGAACAACTCTTCTCTCCCTTCTAAGCTTGTTCTCATTACCATATTTGATAAATATTATGGATATAGGTGTAACTATTAGTCCTTCTTCATAATTGATAGCCAGGAATCTTGTTGGTCCTATTCCAGAAATATAACCAATACTTCCACACCTAGGACTAAGCTTTTTGTTTGCGGTACTCATTACTATAGAAACTTGTGTACCAATAGGAAACATCGTTATAACCCCTTACTTGGTTTTGGCTTTATGTAATTTATTTATTTCTTTTTCTGTAACTTTGTAATACTTTATGGTTCTTTCTATTAAACCATTATCATCAGTAAATTTGTATTCGTTTTTTGCCCCTTTCTTTTCCAGAAATTTACCTTTATTTGTAAACTCCAAAAATTCTGAAGCATTTAATTCACATTTTGCTTTTGATTCATCCATGTCCAAATGTATTTTGACCATGGATGAATACATAACGCGTGCTTCGTCTATAAATGACTCCCTGACCTCCAGATTTTCATAAAAATTTAGATGACCACCTGGGTCTTCTCTGAAATAATCTGGTAATCTAAGTATTTTATTAACAGGATTTTTATTACTTGACGGCCACTTATTGTGCTTACATCTAGATGCCATTAGCCTTAGTCTATGAGACATAGCTACGGACCATCCCAGGAAATCTAAGGAAGTTACTTCCATTAAATTATTGTGCTGATTTTCTTCCTTATCTATATAAACAAAGCTTTTTCTGTTCTCAATTGTTGGTAGTATCTTTGCAAAATTTTCTGAGTCAAATGTAAAAACAGGCATTTTAAGTCTGCAAATCTCTATCCTGTCTTTACCTGTTTTACCCTTTCTTATTAGTACTGTGTTCATACTCACCACGTTTTGATAGCTATCATCCAGTCCACCTAGAGATGATATAAATCCAACGCTGCCTGGAATATGAGAGGGGTTTTTAATTTTGTCTGAAATTGTAAATTTAGTACCGGTATCTAGTATACCGCTTTGTAAAAGTTCCATTTTATTCTATCTCCTGCACAACAAAATTGTTATCATTCTCAGAAACAAACACTGCGCTTTTTTCTTTAGTGTTAACTGAGCTTATGTAGTTAAGTCTCTCTGATACAAAGAGTTTCTTATCCATATTAATGCTGTCCCCGTCTATTTTCTTTATTACTATAACAAGACGATAGCCTTCCAGGGTGTCATACTTTTTACATACTTCTATTAATGGTTTAGTTTCTTTAGACTCTATTTTGCTGGCCGCTTTTCTGCTTTGGCATATAGCATTAAACTCGTCATCTTTTATAAAGCCTAAGAATCTACCAATATATTTATGTTCTGTTTTATCTACTAAATAATGCAACTCAACTTGTGCCATATTAATCTTCTCCTAATTTATCTAATTTTTCTGCAATATCAGCTATACTTTTGCACGTTTCTATTGTGTCATCTGTCTCAATGTCATCCTCGTCAACCGACATCACTATACTTAATTCATAACCATATAGTATAAACATTTGATCAATATCATAAAGAAAGTTTGCTGATTCGTTACCTTTCAACAGAGACCTTACCTCATAGGCTAATTCTTTGTAGTCATCGTCTGACTCAGAATCAAGTATAACTCCATGTGAATGATTCTCTTGATCCATAACTACTATAAATGCCTGTTGATTCCTAAGATCTCTTGGTATTGATTTGGCTGACGTTAATACTCCATGTATTACTCTTAAGTCTGAACAAATACTTATATTTTTAGTCCTTAGATGACTAAGAAGCTGTTCATACGAGGAACACACAACCAACTCACCAGATGGAGTGACAGCAGTATCAACCCCTACTATGTACACTTCCTCATAGAGCATATTAAATAATGCTGATTTATCCATTTATTTCCTTAATGTTTATGCTATCTGCAGAAACATATTTGGTTTTGAACTCTTTCATGTTCATTTTAAGAAAATTATTCAGTAATGTTTTGTAATAAATGTAAGCTTTGGCACTACTAACCATAAATTCAGGGTGCCATTGCACCCCAAACACTTTATACCATGGTATAAGAATAGCTTCTACTTCTGGCCCATGCCAATTTATTTCTTCATCTTTATTACCTATGTATTTGCTAGATTGCTTTTCAAGACTCCAAGCTAGGATGTGTCCATCTGCTGGAGGTATACACATTTGATGATGAAGACTGTTAGTCATAAATGAGTCAAACGTTTTACAAGAAGTATTTACTATATGCTGATTTGATACATGCCCATCCATATGGTGTATTAATTTACCGCCACACATCACATTTAGAAATTGCATGCCCCGACAGATACCAGCCATAGGTATATTAGATTTCATAGCTACATTAAATATCTTTTTGTCCAACTCATCGCGTTTTTTACTCACCGTGCAATAATTTTTTGGACTAGTATCACCGTAGAGTTCAGGTGATACATCTTCTCCGCCAGTAAATTGTACCAGTTTAAAATCTTTAGGATTTAACACAAAAGCAGTATAGTCGAGAGTTACTTCACCGAAATCTCTCAGCATAGGTGCATATGAGTTATTATCTGGGTTAAGAACTAGTATCCTATCTTTCATACATTATTCCTCTAAATCAGGTGTTTTGATTTCTTGTGGTTTTGCAAGCTCGTAAGCAATATCTACGACATCAGCAACCTTAATGAACCGTTGCACAGGTGACTCGTCAAAGCTTATACAAAATACAGGTTCTGTCATTCTCTTACCAGCAAGAGAGCCAGTCTCTCTATAATCTATTTTTGATACAGCGGGACTATCCTCTACTACTGTACCATCTTCAAGCGTTGGTTGTTGATCAACAGTAAACTTAACTGGTAAACTTAAGTTATAACCTTTTCTCCAAATTTCTATAATTCCTGCCATTTTTAATCTCCTCTTTTTTTATTTTACAGGACCGCACAGAACGGTCACAGAGAAACCCTCGAATCTTATGTTTCACTATTACTTTGCTACGCAAAGTCATATGTATGGATTTTTGGTAAAAATCCAACACTATATTTATTGGACGATAGACAAAACTAATCAACGTTCACATGCCTGGTTCCCACAATCCATCATCGATTTTCATAGAAGTCTTAGGCTCTCGCGAATATTCATAGACATACACTTCCATCTTTTCACCATCTTTTGTTTTTGCCGTGACCACCCTACGGTTATACAAATTGTTTTTTTCTTCACTTTTTGGGTTATAACCTTCAATCATATCCATAGTACGGATTATTTCTTTTATGTCATCCTTGTGAAATTTATGAACTTCACCTTGGACGAGCCCTTTACCTTTCAGCTTTATTGTAGGATAAGGTCCTAAATTATACAGCGATCCAACAATCGTAGCAGGTGTTACAGATAGACGAGTATCAGCAAATACTTTTCTATCCAAGGGTCTTCCTTCTTTAAGCGTTCCATACACAAACACATTTAATACTTTCTTACTCATTAGAACCTCCTTTTTTAACTACAATTTTTTTCTCTGTTACTTCTTCATCTAGACTCCATCTAGCCTGATCATATATTTTTACATCACTAATTACTCCTTTTATTTCTTTCCCCGGTTTAATTGATTCATTAGGTGGTGCAGCGTCCATCTTGAGTCTAATTCCACGAAATCTGTCAGAAGACAAACTTTTGATTGATAAATCTTGTCCTGAATTGCCTATATCAATTATAGGTGGAGAATCTTGGCCAAGAGTATGACGATTAACAAGAACAGCACTTTCATTAAGTGGATTTATAGTAGACTCAGCAGGTGTAGTTACAGCAAAACTAGACGCTTTCTCATAATCATCATGGTGTCTGAATTTCTTTTTCTTTTTAACAGAGGATCTTAATTTAAGTTTAAATACAATTTTCTCACACAGAGCTGCCGCAGAACGGCTGCCGAGATACCTACCTTTTATTTTTCTGGCTCTATCTTCAGTGTAGACCATAGGGTCAGCACTTATTTTTTTGAGATAGATACCAAAGTCTTTTCTAGCCGTCGAAATAATCAGGCTATGTAACTCATCAGGTGTTAGTTTCTTAAGCATTGATGGAAAAAATCTGAGATTTACATTACCATCCTGACCAAGCATTATTTTAGTATATATCTTACTACTTTGTTGTTTTACTTTATTACTTTTCCTTTGTTTCAGGTAATTTTGATTGGCCTGGTCTATTGATATGCCTAAACTCCATCCTCGCTTTGTGTATTTTCTAAATCTTTCAGTAAGTTTTGAGTGGTAGTTAGCAACACGTATTATTCTATTTTTACAATCATCTAACGCTGATTTGATAACTTCAAATATCTTGCCATGTCTATCGATAGCAACACCACAAAATATAAAATCAACTGCACGTACTATACTTAATGCATCACTCAATGGGTCATCTGTTTTTTCCATAGCCTGTATGATTTGAACATGTTTGTTGCCGACAGTTTCAAATGCTACTACGTCAGAAACGTTTCTGTAAGATTTTTTAGATTTATCCAGAGAAGATTTTTTAAATTGGGGTGGGGGAACGTGGTAACCAACCGCGCGAGGAGGATGCCACTTGCCTCTATTAGGCGATTTTGATCTAAATTCTTTACGGCTAAAATCAGTCTCACTTATTGTATTTCCTGCAATCTGTTTCCATTTTGAGGAGTTGGCAAATCTTTTGCACAGCTTCATAAATTCGAAATGTGATACTGCTATATCCAAATCACCATTAGCAGGTAATCCTGAGATAATAGAAGTTATAGAGCTACCATATACTACTGCGTTATCAGTTAACATGGTGCTTATATTATCAAATCGTTCATCAATAATTTCAACGATAAACGGTTGCTCTATTGTTTTAAGATATTGTTCCATTACCCTTCCTTGTATCAGTTACTGATAATCCCATAAGTGTATACCCCTGAGCTTTATAGACTTCCTCGAATGTAATGAATCCATACTCAAGTACCCAAGTACTTATGGGTGAAATTCCATTATCTATTATCTTTTCCCTTAACCTTTTTACTATATCCCTAGCTTCTGTTAAGTTGAAACTTTTATAGATAAGACATTCTGCGTCGTCATCACACAGTCTGAATTCTATCGTCCATCTTTTTGTCATTATTCTTTGCCGAAGTGATTTATAAGTAAATTGTGATCCTTTAGTTCTTCCGGATGCCATTGTACGCCAGCTATCTTACTTTTGCCCCAATTTCTAAAGATGATACCTTCTCCAACAACTCCCACTTCGTCAGCGCCAAGACCACGTGTTGCCCAAGCCGTCAACTGTAAGGTAGGTGTAACCATTGATGTCTTTTCTAACTCTTTTTCATCTTTGTGAACATGCAGATACTGATGATGCATACTATTTACCGGCATAAAATCTACTGTTTTCTTTTTGGCGCCGCCGTATAATAAATCCGTCCTGGCTTTGACGTAGTGAGACGGAATAGTTCTTGATAAACCAAGTTCAGAGGTTGCCGCATGACTACTTATGTGTTGCTGATATTGTAAGTCTGTACCTGTTTTTGGATTCTTAAGAATGTACTCTCTTACCATCAATTGAAAGCCTCTGCAGATACCAAAGATAGGTCGTTCAGCTTTGAAGAAAGCCCAGAACAATTCTCTTTCAAATGCATCTTTTTCAGGATCAGTAGCATGGGAGCCCCAATTATTATCACCATAAAAGATTGGGTCAATGTCTTTACCACCAGGTAGAAGTAGACCGAATTTGCCTTGAGCCAACTCCTTTGTTTTGTTTTGCGGTACCGCTATTAATGGTACGTGTCCAGCATCGGCTATATAATCAATATAGGCTTTGTTGATTTGATATGTAGACTTTTCAGGCCCTGCAGGTATAACAATAACCATTTTATAACCCCCATTCTTCTTTTACAGTTTTATATTTTTTTATATTATCTTTACATAGTTCAAACAAATCTTTTGAGTCTTCACTAAGATGTTGTTCTACGTGCTGCTTTATGATCTCAGTTGCCTTTATAATCCTTCCATTATTTATAACATCTTGTAGTATGTACTCTGTTATTGAGTCTAAAATCCCCCTCAATTTACCAGAGCTAACCAAAGTTAATGCATCTTTTGTCAATGAATCCATCAACATTACTAGCTCGGGAGATTTCATCCAATAGTTGCTTAATACTCTGTACTCAACGCCATAATCAGTAGGTCTATGACAACCGGCTTTCCCATAAAGCTCTTTCCGTTTGGTTGCTGCTAAAGAGTCATCCAATACTGTGGAAATTATACCATGGAGTAAATCCATCGCTTTAACAGTATCTATCTTTCCTTTAAACTCCATTAAAAATTCTAAGCCCACAATCGGTGTCTTCTTGTCATCAAGACAACCAACGTGGATGTGGGCTCCACAACTTCTGAATGTAGAATCCTCACACCATGGCTTTTCGTTTTCTTCCAATAGATATGCACTAAAATCAGGATCACAGCCAAATTCGCAAGCTTCTGGATCGGTCAACTCACTTTCTTCAAAAGTAGCTGAAGGTTCCACTACTAACTCGTGCCCATCAGGAATTATATCAAGAGTATCTTTTAAACAATCCTTTACCTTATCTACAAAATCTTTACCGCTTTTTGCTGGTACAGTAGCAAACTCGACAGCTACATTATCTCTCTGTACTGTTCCACCAGATGGAAGCATTGCAGGTTCATGTTTCGATCCTTTTATGAAGGGAATGGCTGATACGTATTTGCTTCCCTTTTTTAAGAAGAATTCAGGATCTGTTCCAATAGTATGTCTCTTCATTTTGTGTTATGTTATTCCTCCTAATATCTTTTTAAATTTGTCCTTAAGTTTTTCATCTGCTATAGTATTTGAACATAGTGCTACTACACCCGAGCGACTATGAAAATTTCCAATTAGTGTATCTCCAAACAGAATCTTATCTTTTTGCTTAAACATCAACAGATTCCTGTTTTCCAAGGTAGCATGTATGTATTTATACACACCTTTTAAATATCTGATATCGTTAATGTTGTTAACTTTCGTATCATTAATCAACTTCTCGTAGGCTTTTGTTAATTCTTTCTCATTTTTAAATTCTATTTTCCTGCATCCTAATCTTATTAACAATGTATATAAAGAAATCAATACTGAAGATTGTGTCCATTCTCCCGGCCCAAGAAATATGTACATGTCATCTACTTTAGTTATTTTAGATCTTGGTGTAAGTCCAGCAACTTTTTCATAATGATTAACAAGTTGCAATGAATATTTTATTACTTCATCAAGGTTAACACCTTTTATCAACAACCTTGTCTTCTTCAAATCTATTTTTGGATCTTCTTTAGGAAGATAACAGAAACCATAAATTTTATCTTCTTTTCCAGTCAATTGATTTCTAACGGCATCTTGGAGGAAGTCTCTACATTTAATCCAAGTATGACACATTTCACTTTTAACTGATAAAAAAGCAAAGTACATACCTGTAGGTTGGTATTCCTCACTTAGAGATTTAGTAGGGTAAAGTTTTACTTTCATAAGTGTAATCTGCTTTCAAATATCTATTAATAGCTTCAAACTCCTTTTCGTATTTCCCTTTGGTAATGTTTATCAATCTGTGAGGAGATAGTTTCTTAATCCCCTCTCTAAATGTTTTTATTTGTTTATTTTTATACATAAATAACAAATGGCTCAGTGGATACGGAGGAACTGCTCTTGCAAACTCCGCTGGTTCATTCATAAGATGCTGAATCGACGTCCATATTACCGTTAAGTCCTGCCAAACTTTCTCCATTGTTTTATCAAATAAAAGTAGAAAGTCGGCATATTTTGGGAACGCTTTTGAAACTACCACTAGATCTACATTATCTTTACATGATAAAAATATTTTAGCTATGTGGATAGGCTCTATACGATCTTCGACCTCACCAGCAGCTTTAATACTATAATATAAAGAATCTGATAGTTTAATTCTTATTCCATTCTTGCTTAATATAACACCTCTGGTTGGTATTCTATTACAAGACATAAATGTTGATAAAGATCTCCTACCAACGATTTCTCTATGTCTTGGTCTATCAAAACCTAGGCACTCTGAAATATCATCTACTACAAACGGGTCAAGTTCTTTACCTGTTTCTTTATCGATTATTGTCAATAAATATAACTTAAGTGCTGAACTTGGCCATACAGTTTTGTATTCTTTAGAAATAAAGTCAAATACGTAGATATAATTTTTATTTTCGTTAAATGCTGAGGTCCAGCATTTGTCAGGACTTCTACCAATAGTCTTTTTTACATCAATAGTATAGTCAACATCGTTAATACTATCTTTAGCAGCTACAGACCAGACACCCATATAGTGAAATATAATAATCATCATACCAGCCGTCATCTCTTCTATGTTACTTCTATATAGCTTGAAACCTTCCGGTAAATTTTCAATCCCTCTTGCATTATAATGGTGATCCAGTCCTTTAGATAACAGAGTGTAGCTTTCGTCCAAGATAAGGCCATTTGCTTCTCGCACTAATGGATTGTTTATATCAGAATGCTTACCTTTGTTATAAATATATACCTTAGATTTCTTCGAGTAATTATGCAAATAGTCATCTGTAATACTTAGAGATAATTTTTCTTTAAGGTAGACATTTGCTTCCTCAATAGAATTAAAGCACGATATAAACTCTTGAATTTTAAGCATCTTAATTACCTTATTATTTTACTAAGTAAAATCATATAGGTATGATATTTTTTTTCAAAAAGTATCAACCTTATCGTAAAGGTGTAGTGTTTTTCAGCAGATTAGTAGGAATTATAACTGGAACCCCTATTTGCATTTGCTTAGGTATAATATTTGGATTTGCTTCTGATATTTTTCGCCAGTTATTTACATTACCAGTATACCAATTGGCAAGTAGACCAAGGGTCTCCCCCTTTTTTACGATATGGGTAAACAGTATATTACTTTTTACTTTGGCAGGAATTTTTGCCTCAATTGTCTCGTTATCGACCTTTGTCTCGTTACCAACCTTTATTTTAGTATCAGCTATATCTTTCTTATCTTCTTCTTCCTCTTCTGATACTTTTATATCGCTGAATGATTTGAATACGATGAACTTGCCCATTGATTCATACACCTGCTTGATATAGGGATGGCTGCCGCCAACATATTTAAATAATGCTTTACGCATATCGTTATCGGTAGCATCAAGATACCTTCTTAAAATTCTAACTCCACTATCTATACCTATTTCTATATCATGCAAATCATATTTACTTGAAAGCCCAAGCTCTTTCACCCAAATCCTAGGCATTACTTGCATTGCCCCTCTTGCCCCTTTTGGGCTAATAGCAAACGGATTAAAGTGAGACTCAACTTCTGTAACTGCAATTACTGCTACGAAAGGCACATTATGAATAGTGCTTTTCTCGATAATACGAATAGCCATTTCTTCAGCTATAAGCGGAGCGACCGTTTTATAGTATGTCAATATATAGTTCTTTATATTATCTTTTTCTTGCATCTTTTTTGCTCTTAATCTTCTAACCATTTTTTGAAGTTGTGAACGTTCTTCTGTTAAGAGCTTTATTGACTCTGTTTGTTCCTTAACCACGTTGGATATTTGTTTGATGTTATTCCTTAAGTCAGCCTTAGTTTTTTCTTTTGACATTGCACCACATATTAAGGCCGTAACGATAACCATTATTACTAACAAACCTAAAATATATTTTCCATTATCAGAAAACCATTTACAAAATTTATCAATTACCTTTTTCATTTTTTTCTCCTTTTATACTTCCCAAGATTTTAATATTTCGTTTTCTTTTAAAACTTTAGCGAACTTTTTACGTAAATCTAGATCTTTAACGAAAAGATCACATAAAGTATTTATTCCTTCATTAAACAGAGATGACTTGGTATCTGGTAGATACAGATCTCGCATAGATATTTTACCAAATAGTCTGTCGTAATATTTTAGTGCCAACAACCAACGTTTGTAATGTGTTTTCAAATAACTTACGTACATAGTATTATTATTATTACATAAGCTTTTGTGAAACCCATCAAGTGTTCCAAACTCTGTATGTTTTTTCAAAGATGAACTAACTCTAATCAATAACATAAACAAAGAAAGTATGTTAGGACTTTTTACCCATTTTTTGCTGCCTTCAAAGTAATAAAATATATGATTTTCATTTAATTGTTTACATTCCGGCAAGTAAATCTTTGTTAATGGCCATTTGAATTCTTTTTCGATTATATTTATTATTTTGAGACTGACCGCCATTTCTTTATCGTATTCTACTTTACGATGTTCAACAAGGCTTCTTTGCCTTTTAGTTAACTTACGACTGTCGCTAAATCCAATTAATTTATTGTATGATAGTAATCTAAGTTTTTTTACATCAAACTTTTCTTTATGGGTAAAATTATTTCTCAGATGGTCACAAACTATCTCTCTACACGACTCCGGTAAAAGGTTTAGTTTTATTTTATTTTCCTTTATTGGGTCGTATACAAGAGAAAATATATTCTTGCTCATATACAGATTGTTTCTTAGACAAGACATTTGCTCTTTGCCTAAAATTAATTGCAAATTATTCATTTTAATATTAACATTCCTTTAATCGATCTAGTAGTAGAATTAGGAAACAATTTAAATCCATAATGAGGTAGATGATCAGCAGCACATTCTATATCAGTATCAACTATTATCCTCTTTTTTTTGTAGGTTTTTGCAAATTTTATGAGACCGTCTATTGCCAAATAAAGGTAACCATCAATTACGTTCTTTTGGGTACCCACAAAAGAGGATGGTGTAATATCCGACACTAATATTGTACTACCATGTTTCTGTGAATATAGATAACAGTCAAACAAGTGCTCGACTTGGTTACCAATGTACAAATTTATTTTATATGGTATAGAATTTAATTCTGTTGCTGCTTCCCAACCATTCTTCACAGTTAATACAACTCTACCGTCCTCCTTCATTTTTTCAATGACAGATGGTGCTAATTGTTTAAACATTTATAATTTGCCTTTCAATATTTTTTTTCTTTCCAGAAAATATGTTTCAACCATGATACTTTGTTGAACAAAGCCTCATTATAGATTTTTTGTTAAAAAGATCCAATATGATGATTATTTAAAGGCTTTAAACTCGTCCTCAATAAATTTGAAGACTTGGATAATGGCAGGAACTTCAATATAAAGAGCCACAATTCTTTTTAACCATTCATCGAGAGTATCGCATGCAAAAGATAATTCATTATTTAACTTATCCACGAGTACGGTTTCATCATTAGTATATTCTATGTTGAGGATTTTTTCTATTTCGGGTAATATTTTTTTCATTGTGTTTCTGAAATCAATCCTCTTCTGATGCTCTTTTGCCTTTTTTGCTGCATTTTTACCACTATGAAGAGTACCATCAGTGGTTCTATACGAAAATTCTCTTTTTATTTTATTCATGATTTTATAACCCTTTTTAAAATAATGAAACTTCGATATTAAACTGATTGATGCTGTTGATAAGTTTACCTTTGTTTAATATATATAACACATTAAACCCGTAATTTTCTATTAATGCAGTATCAATAAATATAGCTAATTCATCGAGCATTTTCTTTTTAGTTCCAAAACAATTTAGATCTATTCCATCCCCATGTAATCCCTCTGTTATTATGCACCAGTTCTGTTTCATAGCTTTCGTCAACATCGCCAGCCCATCCGAGGCATGACCATAAGGCTCAAATAATACTTCAAGAACCCGATAATCTATTCCGTTAAATGTTTGTGATAAAGCAGAAACTCTGCCTTTGTCTTCCTTTATCTTAACACTTGTAAGACAGACGTCGTGGTAAGGTTTTCCTTTAGAGATGCTACCACCGTCTTTAATAATCTTATTACAGTAAGCACACATTACTTTCATGGGTATGGCTCCTTTTTTACTTACAATTCTCTTTTTTT